>NZ_NHRP01000004.1:0-168594 GCF_002165385.1 Acinetobacter sp. WCHA39 | reverse complement strand
CAGTAAGTTGATTTCGCTACGGTTTGGACTATGTTCAGATGGCTATTCTACGTTTGATTGGTTTTGGAAAAAAAGAAGAATTTAAGAAAGTGCTCGCAATTTTAAGGAAGAAAAAGCCTGATAGGACAAGGGCCCTATGAAATTTGTCGTGTACAGAGAGATAAAAAGAAACCGAGGGATCACCTCGGTTTCTTTTATATCGTTATTGACGTTTATTTTTCAACAAATGCACGTTCAATAACATAATCACCCATTACACCCATACGAGGGGATTCAACTAAACCATGTTGGTCAAGTAAAGCAGCCACGTCTTTTAGGAAAGCAGGGCTACCACAAAGCATTGCACGGTCAGTTTCACGATTGAAACGTGGCAAACCAATTTTTTCAAATAATTGACCAGATTCAATTGCGGTTGTAACGCGACCTTGGGTGTGGAAAGGTTCACGAGTCACTGTTGGATAGTAGATTAATTTATCTTTGATACCCAATTCTTCAAAGAACTCATGGTTTGGTAGTTCATTTAAGATTAAATCTTGGTATGCAAGCTCTGATACATAACGCGTACCGTGAACCATGATCACTTTTTCAAATTTTTCATATGTTTCAGGATCACGTAATAAAGCCAAGAATGGTGCTAGTCCTGTACCTGAAGATAACAGATATAGGTTTTTACCTGGCAATAAATCATCATGTACAAGAGTACCTGTAGGTTTTTTAGAAATAAGGATTTCGTCGCCCACTTGTACTTTTTGTAAGATAGAAGTGAGTGGACCATCTTGTACTTTAATTGAGAAGAATTCGAGTTCTTCTTCATAATTCGCACTCGCAATCGAATACGCACGCATTAAAGGCTTACCATTCACTTCAAGTCCGATCATCACAAACTGACCATTTTTAAAACGTAAGCTTGTATCGCGCGTGGTTTTAAAACTGAAAAGCGTGTCATTCCAGTGGTGAACATGAGTAATGCGTTCAACGTTAAAAGCAGCCATTAAAGGTCTCGATCACAGTTAAAAGAAACAGATTGCTATTCTAATCTAAAATCATTCTCTATAAACTGAATATATTTAATTGTGTTTATAAGAAAAAGTGATGAGCAATTCTGTGATCATGCCGATCATCGGTTATATGCATTCTCCTTATCAGGAGAAATTTGGTATCCCAAGACAGCCAAATTTGGTGCAGGTGGAGTCCTATATAGAGTTGTCAGAACCTTATAATGATGTTTCGGCATTTGAGGGAATTGAAGACTTCAGTCATTTATGGTTATTGTGGCAATTCCATGATAATAAAAATACTGATAACTCCTTGAATCAAATGTCTAAATTTCGTCCACAAGTACGTCCACCTAGATTAGGTGGTAATCAAAAAATTGGAGTATTTGCAACGAGGAGTATGTATCGTCCATCTCCTATAGGTCTGTCGGTCGTTCGCTTTTTACGTGTTGAAAAATGTGCTAAGAGTGTTCGAATGTTTGTGATGGGAAGTGATTTACTCAATAAAACTCCAATTTTGGATATTAAACCTTATATCCATTATTCAGATGCTGTGATGGATTCGGTCAGTGGCTATGCGCAAGATGAGCCGATTCGAAAGCGTGTTCTATGGAGCGAATTAGCACAATCGATTAAGCACAAGTTCATTCAAGAGAATGACACTCAGCCGAGAATCTTTGACGAGTTAGAACAAGTTTTATCTTTAGATCCACGGCCTGCTTATCATGATGATGCGAGTCGAATTTATAAAATGAAGTTTTCCACGTTCGATGTGAGTTTTAATGTTGACGATGAAAAGATCAACATATTAAAGCTTGAAACTCTCAATTAGCATTGATATTAGTGTTGTTGCATCCAGAACATGATAATTAACACAGTCATATGTATGATTTGGGCTGGAATAAAAGCAAGAGCAAATTTATATCCTCCTGTTAGCGCAGCGTTGATACTTTTCGCTAAAGCATGAGCAGCAAGTCCGATCATTAATGCAATCATAAGTGTTGTTGCCTGAACGCTATCAGGCTCTGCTTGGACAACGATTGCAGCAATTGCCGCATGTATTTCAAAAAGAGATGCGATTAATGTACCTAAAATCAGACCTGAACTACCAAGCCAAAGGTTGAGAGCATATACCGCTGCTTGAATTGCTGATAAGGCAAAAGTAATAATGATGGCATTTTTGACGCTGAACATGCGGCTGTTATCATTGGTTGCGATTGTTTCACCATCGCCAATAGATGTCCGCATCAAATATAAAGCCCAAATAGATAGAACGATGGTTGAAATGATAGTTGGCAAAAATATGATTTTGAACCAAGCCAAGCTAATGCTTGCAACAATAATGAGCATTTGAATAAGCGTAGATACGCAGGACATCAAGGCAGCACCAGCATTTACATGAGGGTTCGCACCGTTGTTACGAACTTCCATACCCAGATTTGCGATAGTTGCTGTGCTTGAGACAAAACCAGATGCCAAAGCAGAAAAGACGATTGCATTTTTTGATGATAGAAGTCTTTTGGCAAAATGTGCTAATGCTTGTACAAATAGTATGAGGCTTAATAATTTCAAAATTGTATAGGGATTTAATACAGGTCCCCAAAAAGCTTGGTTAGGTACTAAGGGCAGTGCAATCAGTGTTAAAGCCAGTAGTAGCACGCCATCCCTTAATTCACTTTCATTAATCCACTGGTTTGCGAGCCCGTGAAGTGATTGTTTCGCAAAAAGTAGAATGGTCAGCGTCACTGCAAGCCCAGCAGCTAAATTGATATTCCATATGCAAACAGCACCAATGAAATAGGTCATTATGAGTGCAAGTTCAGTCGTCACACCAGGATCATCGGGTTGATTTTTAAGTGATGCAATACTTATAGCACCAATTAAAATTGCCCCCGTAATTCCTATTACTAAATTAAATAAAAAGCACAGTGTTCCTAAAAGAGAGCTAATTGCAAACGTTCTAAAACCAGCAAAGGTTTTGGTCTTATGTTTAGCTTTGCTTTGTTCTCGTTCTAAACCGATCAATAATCCACAACCGAGCGATACAGCAAAGATCATCATTAACTGATTTAAAGCCGTATTTTGTATTGATAAATCAAGTAAATCAGTCATGTCATATCCTTTCGCTTAGAGGATCATCGTTATTGTTTAGGCAAAATTTAGTTGAATTTATATACTTTAAAATTGCATAAATGCATCGCTCTATCTTAACCCTTTTTACTTTTATGGCTAAGTTATCTATATGTTTTTTAAAGTGCATTTAATCATTCTTGAGTCATGAAATGATCTGGGAGATTTCAACAAATCTCTGTTATATTATAGAAATAACTTGGGGTATAACAATGACGTTTAATTTTCAAATCGATATTTTTTGGTGCTTAGAACAATTACAAAAAGATGGACGAATCACTGAACGGGATAAATTATTAGTACAAACAACACATCGTCAAAAAGATGAATTGAAGTGGCATCCTTTACAGTGGGTTGCAAAATTTAATCTGAAAGATCAATTAAATCAAGAAACCATTTTAACACTCAATCGTCTATGTCTATGGTTAGCTGAAAAATCGCATGTTCCTTTGTTTGTCATTGATCCTCTAAAGGCTGATGTGACGGCATTAACCAGTGTTATGTCTCAAGAGTTTGCAGCTCGAAATCATATTTTGGCAGTAGAAGTTCACTCTGATCGCATTTTAATCGGTACAGATCAGCCGTTTATGATGGAATGGAAAAATAATTTAGAAAGAAGTTTGAGCCCAAAAAAAGTTGAAGCTGTACTATTAAATCCAGAACAGCTACAACGTTATTTGATTGAATATTATCAAGTTAGTCGAGCGGTGAGCTCTTCTCAAGGCACAAGTGCTTTTGACCGTGACAATAAGGGGGTCGAAGCTTTACTGCAATTAGGCGATACACAAAACCCTGATGCCAATGACCAGCATATTGTGAAACTGGTTGATTGGGTATTGCAATTCGCGTTTGAGCAGGGTGCAAGTGATATTCATTTGGAGCCTCGCAAAGACAAAGGCAAGGTACGTTTCCGTATTGATGGTGTGTTACATACTATTTATAACATGCCAGCCAATACGCTTACAGCAGTGATTTCCCGTATTAAAATCTTAGGTCGTATGAATGTTGCGGAAAAGCGTAAGCCACAAGATGGACGTTTAAAAACACGTACACCGAAAGGTCAAGAAACGGAATTACGTCTTTCTACGTTGCCAACTGCTTTTGGTGAAAAGTTGGTCATGCGTATTTTTGATCCTGAAGTATTAGTGCGTAGTTTTCAGCAATTAGGATTTGAAGGCCATTTATTACACAGTTGGCAGCAACTGACACAGCATAGCCACGGTATTATCTTGGTGACGGGGCCAACAGGTTCAGGTAAAACCACAACGCTATATTCGTCTTTAAAGCAATTAGCAACTGAACAAGTGAATGTCTGTACCATTGAAGATCCGATTGAAATGTTGGAACCAAGTTTTAACCAGATGCAGGTGAATCCAAATATCGAACTTGGTTTCGCCGATGGTGTTCGTGCACTGATGCGTCAAGATCCTGATATTATCATGGTGGGGGAGATTCGTGATCATGACACCGCGAATATGGCCATTCAAGCAGCATTAACTGGACATTTGGTTCTTTCGACTTTGCATACTAATGATGCACCTTCAAGTCTGACCCGTTTGCATGATTTAGGCGTACAACCATTCTTAACTGCAGCAACGATTTTAGGTGTTCTAGCACAACGTTTGGTGCGCCGACTCTGCCCACTTTGTAAGCAAGAAACGGCAATTAATGAACAAGAGTGGGAGCATCTTACTTTTGATTATATGATGGATATGCCAACGACGATGTATAAAGCAGTTGGATGTGAAGCATGTCGCCATACAGGTTATAAAGGTCGTGTAGGTATTTATGAATTTATGCCAGTAAGTTTAGAGTTGAAGTCTATTATTAGTGCTCATGGCACACTGAATGATCTGAAAGCACAATCCAAGAAAGAAGGTGTTGAGCCACTGCGGATTGCAGGTGCACGCAAAGTCATTGAAGGTGCAACCACGTTAGAAGAGGTATTGCGTGTTGTTCCTTTAAGTTAAGCAAATTATTGATCTTCATATTCACCTCATCTTCATTTGTTTTAAAGAGGTGGTCCCACTTGTTTGATCAAACAAAAAAGCAGTACGCGCTGACATACTGCTATTTCCACGTTTATTATTATGCGGTTGTTATTATATTACTTCGTTAAAATCAGACGATTATTACGCGTTAAACGCAAGCGGTATTCTTCACCCGCATGCATTATGCGTATTTCCCGACCTAAGGCAAAAAGATTATTGGAATGCAACATTGGCAATGATTGAGCTGCATCTGTACTACGTGTAAATAGGTTAAATGGTGCGTTCATTTGTTATGCTCCGTGGTGTGTTTTTTAATGATTTAAATGATAATCATTATCGAATAGACCTGTCAACGTAAATTTCAAGAATTTACAAATTCATTGATTATTGATGTTTTTAATATGTGAAATCGTTGTTAAATTCATTAAAATTGTTGTGAAAAAAATAGAGATATTAGACTGTTATGGCAAAAGCTATAGTTGATGTTGCGATTGCAATTTTACTGCATAAATCTAAAGTGTTAGTGGGTTGGCGACAAGCAGATCAACATCAAGGTAATAAACATGAATTTCCTGGTGGAAAAGTCGAATTAGGGGAATCACCTGAACAAGCTTGTCGTAGAGAGATTTATGAGGAAGTCGGCATTGGTTTAAAAGAGTGGCATCCTTTTGATATTATTCGTCATGAATATGAAGATGTTATTGTTAATTTACATCTTTTTCATGCACACGTACCTGAGGAAATGCTCAATCAAATTCATCAACCTTGGACTTGGTATCAACGCGATCAACTAGCGAGTTTAAACTTTCCGAAGGCAAATGTTGTAATTCTGGAACGCTTAATCTGGTCTCATTTGATTAAGATCAGTGATCAAATTGATGCATTACCACATCATAACTTTCAAATGTATTGGCGCATCCAAACAGCTGAAATTGAACAGATTGAACAGCAGTTAGAGGTTTTAACTGATGAACAATTACAAAAAATTATAATAAATACTGATATTTATCAAAATATGAACATGGTTCTACAGTCTAGAGTGAAGACAATTCATCTTAAACAATCACAATTAATGGCACTTAAAAAAGGTGAATTGATTGTTGGTAAACGTTTTATTGCAGCCTGTCATGATGCTGTTTCATTACAACATGCACAGCATATAGGTTGTGATGCCGTATTTTTGAGTCCTGTGAAAGCGACTGAAACACATCCAAATGTAAAAGTATTGGGTTGGAATGATTTTGCTGCATTAGCTCAGAAGTGTGATATTCCAGTTTTTGCTTTAGGTGGCGTAGCACCTGAAGATTTAGAACAAGCCCAAAAACATCATGCTTATGGGCTTGCAGGGATTCGTCAATTTAGTTCAATTAATTGATCAAACTTGTTATAACGCTTGAATGGCTTTTTTAGCTTCTTGAGCTTTTACTGGATGATTACGTGCTTCGCTTGCTCGGAGCACAATAAACCAAAGTTGTTTTTTCATCGAGTTACTTTGCGCATAGCTTAAACCTCGACGTGCCAAAGCTTCCGCATTTGCATATTGTTTGCGTTGGTCTGCAATCAATGCTAAATACAAATAAGTTTCGGTCGCTTGGGGAGCAATACGTTGAGCTTGAAGAGCATAACGTTCTGCTTCCGCAAGTTGCTGTTGCTTATAAGCGACTTGGGTTTTTTGCATTAATGTTCTAAATGCTGGTAATTGACTCCCATCATTGAACTTTTGTTGTACTTTTTGCTGAGGTACAACCACTGGTACGTTTTGACGCTTTATTTCTTTCTGCTCATACGGCGTAATTTTTACACTCGACGCGGGCGGAGTAATTTTCTTTTTCTGCGTGTTTGACGTACTTGGTGGTTCTCCCAATTTAATTACCACTTTTTTATTTGGAGGCGGTGCTGAATTACAACCTGCAAGCAGCAATATACCAATCACAATCGTTATTTTCTTCATCATGTCCAATCATCCTTGTAACTTAGTTTTCACCGCTATAACTACCGCTCGAAATCACACGTGTAGAATTATGATTGGATAAATCGGTGTCCATTTGATTTTCACTTTCTCGAATATAATTGGTATTAGTAGTGCCATCACCGTAATGATCCCCCTGAGTGTCTTCCTCGGATGGAATATTGGTTGGTTCAACTTCATAATGTGATTGACCGCAGAGAGTTGCACGACGAGGTACAGTTTGTCGAAGTAGGGGAATATACATTGCGCCATCGCAGCCTTGCGCCGATAAATCACCTGTTGCGCTATCTATCCATTGCCATTCTACATTGTCAGTTTGACGAAGATTGACGGGTTCTTGGCGAAGCTGTTTCATTACATTGGTCCAGACAGGTAATGCGCCTGAAGAACCTGTGAGACCAGTAACTTTATTATCGTCCAGACCTAACCAGACGACAGCGACATGATTGCCTGAATAACCAGCGAACCATGAATCGCGTGTATCATTAGTAGTACCAGATTTACCAGCTAAATTTAAGGTTTCAGGTAAGCTGCCATAAGCTGATCGTCCAGTACCTGAACGCATAACTTGTTGCAAACCATAGTTCAAAATATAGGCAGCAGCAGGATCAATCGTTTGTTGAACATTTAAGCTATAACGTTCAAGCAAATGTCCTTTTGCATCAACAACAGTACGAATAGAGCGAGGAGGATATTTGAAACCACCTGTTGCAAAGTTGCCATAAATGCCAAGTACTTCCATTGGGGACATATTTACTGCACCCAAATAGATAGACGGATAAGCTGGAATATTCGAACTGACACCAAATTGTTTTAGCTTATTTGAAAATGTTGATAATCCAAATTCATTTCCTAAACGAACAGCAGATAGGTTGTATGAATTTGCCAAGGCTTGTTGCATAGAAACAACACCGTGTTCACCACCACTATAATTTTTTGGTGTCCAACTTTTATCACCATCAACTGGAATATTAACGGCACTATCTTCAATCGGACTCGCCCACGTATAACGTCCAGATTCGATCGCATTTAGATAAATAATTGGTTTTAACAACGAACCGACTTGACGTTTAGCGTCTAGTGTACGGTTAAAGCCAGTAAAATCTTGGGTTGAACCAACAGCAGCAACCAATTCACCATTCTCAGGATGGGCTACAAGCACAGCACCTTGTAAGTTTTTCAAACGTGCTGGATTTGCTTTTGCTAAACGTTCAACAGAGTCTTTAAAAGCATTTTGAACTTGGGTCTGTGCAATCGGGTCAAGCGTTGTGAAAATTTTCAAGCCTTGATTGGTAATATCACTTTCTTGATATTCTGTACGTAATTGGCGACGTACGATATCAAGGAAATCTGGGAATTTTGCAGGCCCTAAAGTTGGTTTACTCACAATATTTAAAGGACGTGAGATTTCATCTTGATATTCTGTTTCAGATAAATAGCCCATCACCATCATATTGTTTAATACAACATCACGGCGCCTTTTAGCCGCTTCAGGATTACGCCAAGGATTATATAAAGTTGGACCCTGTACTAAACCAACCAAAAAGGCTTGTTGGGAAATATTCAATTCACTCAGAGGTAAACCAAAATAGAATTGTGAAGCTAAGCCATAACCGTTAATTGAGTAATTACCATTTTGACCTAAATTTACTTCATTTAAATAGGCTTCTAGAATTTCATCTTTGCTGTAATGTAGCTCAATCAACAACGCCATAAGCGCTTCATTGACTTTACGTTTGAGCGTTTTTTCTGGTGAAAGATAGAAATTTTTAACTAATTGTTGGGTTAATGTCGAGCCACCTTGACGTCGACCACCGGTTGCATTACTGACTAAGGCACGTGCTGTACCTCGAATAGAAACACCATGATGGTGATAAAAATTTCGGTCTTCTGTTGAAATTAATGCTTCAATTAGTGTTTTTGGTACTTTATTTAGCTTAATGAGGACACGGTCTTCATTATGTTGTGGATAGATACCACCAATTAATAGAGGTTCTAAACGAGCAATGCCTGTGCTCGAAGGTTTAGTGGAACGAATTTCACCGACTTGACCTTGATTGAAAGCAATCTCAAGCACCTGTTCAGGTTCATTACTATCACCATAGTCAAAACCACGTGTATGAACATACATTTGGTTGCCTTGAATGATGTAACTTCCTGACTTTTCATAGTTCGTGGTATTTTTATAGCCCAGTAATTTTAATTCTTGGACAAAATTATCTTGAGTAATGGGTGCATTCGCATAGATTTCTAATGGACGAGCAAATACCTTGGCAGGAATATCCCAACGCTGACCTTCAAATTTATTGCGAATAATATTATCCAAACGGATCAGATAGATACTAAAGGCAATAAACACACCAATCACTAAAATTGAAAAAATTAGTGCTAGAAAACCAATACCACGTTCACACTTCATAGACTTGCGTTAAAACCGAAACAATGTGAGTAATGATGCGATAGCTTATTGTCATTTTGCAATCATAAAACTGTGAATAAATAGCAACATGCAATAAAAACTTTCAGAAGGTGTTGACATTAATCGTATAAAAAAACAACGAATGGACATTTTTATACTTTTTAATCAATCATCAACGAAAATTTGATTGTTAATGATATGATAGTCAATAGTCGCGGTGGAGCTGAGTTATTCGTGCAAATTTCACATAAATCCTTTCGAAATATTGGTCTAATTGGGCGACCAGATAAGAATTCTGTAGTAGAAACGTTATGTTTAATTCATGATCATTTGATCACTTTAGGCTTAAATCCCGTTTTTGATCAGGAAACAGCCAAACTTGTACCTTATAGTTATGGTCAGACCGTGAGCCGTAATTTATTAGGTGAAGTAGTGGATTTGGTGATCGTTGTGGGTGGCGACGGTTCTTTACTTCATGCGGCACGTGCTTTAGTCAGATACAATACACCCGTTATTGGGATTAACCGTGGTCGACTCGGATTCTTAACTGATATTAAGCCGGCAGAAGCAATTTTTAAACTGGATCAGGTACTACAAGGTCAATTTCAACTCGATCGACGTTTCTTGCTAGAAATGGAAGTTCGCACCAATAACGAAACCATTTATGATGCAATTGCCTTGAATGATGTGGTGTTACACTCAGGTAAATCGGTTCATATGATTGATTTTGAGCTGAGTATTGATGGGCAATATGTTTATCGTCAGCACAGTGATGGTTTAATTGTCTCAACACCAACAGGCTCGACCGCTTATTCGCTTTCAGGCGGTGGACCAATCCTACACCCAAGTATGGATGCGATCGCACTCGTACCAATGCATCCACATACATTATCATCTCGTCCAATCGTTGTCGGTGGGCAAAGTGAGATTAAGATCACCATCCGTGAAAATCGTGTCTTACCGATGGTGAGTGCGGATGGACAACATAGTGTTGCATTAAATGTAGGTGATACGGTGCATATTCGTAAACATCCGTTTAAACTAAGCTTATTACATCCACCTGGTTATGATTTTTATATGGCTTGCCGTACTAAACTGGGCTGGAATCAAGATTTTGAATCTTTTCAACAGGATGACTCATGAATATTGAACAAATGCTCGCTATTTTAAATCCTGAAATTGTTGAGCGTCTGAAAACTGCTGTTGAAATTGGTAAATGGCCAAATGGTATTGCATTGACCAAAGAGCAACGTGAAATTTGTATGCAAGCCGTGTATGCATGGGAAATGGAAAATTTACCGAAAGAACAGCGTAGTGGTTATATCGACCGAGGTACGAAAGAAGAAGGTGAAGAGTGTGATGATGATCATCACAAAAATGAGCCTGAATTTAAGCCGATAAGGTTTGTTTGATTAATTTCTACAAGTAGTATTTAAAGCGATGATTTTAATAAAGTCATCGTTTTTTATTACGCTGTCTATTATTGACGTAATGTCTTTAAATAAAATACTGATTACTTTAACGAATAATTTAATGGTTGCTCTTTATATATTTTATTTTTAGGATCAAAAAGATATAGTTTTGTAGAAAAGGTGATTTAAAAAATCACCTTATTTATTTTTTGGTTTAAAAACGATTGTTCCAAAGCGCTTTCGCTTTAATCATTGCTTCATCATAACTATTCACAGCACCCATCGTATACAAAGCGATTCCCATGGTTTCGATCACTGCCATTTCGCCATATTCATGCTTTTGCTCACCGAGCCAAACTGCTTTAAATACTGCAAGATCAAGTTCTTCTTCAATCGGACTACGGTCAGGTGTTAATTTTGGTAGCTCATGTTCATATAGCTCACCATTTTTAATCCCACAAATTAAGGTTTTGGCATCAGGATTACGCTCAAACTCACCACCTTCACCTTTGATCACAGCACTATTTTGATAGCCTAAACGAAAAGCGGTGTGTTGATGAGAAGTCCGATAAGCAGGGTGGAAAATTGCCTGTAAAGTCGCTTTGGCGTTAAACGGATTAATCAAACGGGCAAGGGTGTGAATTGGAGAACGTAAGCCCATCACATTGCGGAGTGAAATCAATTCACTCAGAATTGGTGAAATGGCTTCAAGTGGCAAAAATGCAAAATTATGTTGTTCAAGTTGTTTACGGACATCTTGCTCATTCTCACAAATAGAATAGCCTAAGTATTGTAAAACTTGTTCCGTATAAACACGGTTAATGGTATGACCCGATGCGCCGTGCATCACAATTCTATAGCCATGATGAGCCAGTGTTAATGCCGCCAATAAAAACCACGGATAGTGCTTACGCTTGCCTGCATATGATGACCAGTCAAGATCGACATCAAGTGGCTGAAAATTGAGTTGATCACGTGTTGCTTGAACAAAACCAGCCAATTCATCGACAGATTCTTCCTTAACACGTAAAAGCATTAAGAATGCACCCAACTGAACATCCAAGACTTCATCTTTTAAAATCATGCTAAATGCTTGATAGGCTTCTTCATAACTGAGCGAACGAGAACCTGTTTTCCCTTTACCCAAGATACGAACATACTGAGCAAAGGGGTGTTCTACAGTTTTATAAATATTTCGTTTTGTATTCATGATCGTATGAGAAATCTTCGCCAACAATAAAAGGAATATGACATAAAAGTGACGTATTTAGCGTAAAAAAATATGAGGAGCTGTCTAATCAATAAACAATTAGCGTTTGCTTATGAGAGTGCAAACAAAATTATTGACCGAATCAGTCTAGTGATTTGATGCAAACGGAACATGACATCCAATCTAAAAATCATTAGCATGGCTGCAAATCGAATTTTTAAAAACAATGAAAGCGAAAGGAAATAATGATGTTAGCTTACGATGCAGATTTGGAACTCTTCCGTGATAACTTTAAACGTTTTATGAGCGAGCAAATTGCACCTCATTATGATCAGTGGGAACGCGAAGGCATTATGCCACGTTCAGTTTGGTCTTCATTGGGTGAAAATGGCTTTCTCTGTGTAGATGTACCAGAAGAATATGGTGGTTATGGTGTACCAACCCATTATTCATTAATGTTAGTTGAAGAATCTGCACGTGCGGGTTATTGCGCATTATCAACAGCGATTTCTTGTCATTCTGAAATTGCGGCACCGTATATTCAACATATCGGAACTGAAGAACAAAAGCAGTACTGGTTGCCAAAAATGGTTTCTGGCGAAGTTGTTGGTGCGATTGGTATGACTGAGCCAGGAGCTGGTTCTGATTTACAGGCAATGCGTACTAATGCAATTTTGCAAGATGATCATTATGTGTTAAACGGTTCAAAAACTTTTATTTCAAATGGTCAGCATGCTGACGTTGTTGTTCTAGCAGTCAAAACTGATCCACAAGCACGTGCTAAAGGTGTGTCTTTATTATTGGTTGATACACATTTGGAAGGCTTTAAAAAGGGCACGAACTTAGATAAAATTGGTCTGCATTCACAAGATACCTCTGAACTTTTCTTTGATAATGTGAAAGTACCTAAAGACCAGTTATTGGGCAATGCAGGTTCAGGTTTTGCTTACTTGATGCAGGAATTACCACGTGAGCGTACTGCAATCGCAGCGACCTCTTTGGGTGCAATCCGTGGTGCAATTGATTTAGCAACAGCTTATGTAAAAGAACGCCAAGCATTTGGTCAAGCAATTGCTAACTTCCAGAACACACGTTTTGTCTTAGCTCAAGCAAAAATTGATGAATTAGCAACAGCAGCTTTCTATAACCAAAACGTTGCTTTGTATAATGAAGGCAAGTTGGATGTAGAAACCGCAGCGGCATTAAAGAGCTTTAGTACCGATATGCAAATGAAAGTAGCCGATAATTTACTTCAATTATTTGGTGGCTATGGCTATATGACAGAATATCCAATTTCACGTTTCTTCGTTGATGCGCGTATCCAACGTATTTATGGTGGTACCAACGAAATTATGAAAGAAATCGTTGCACGTGGATTGATTGGTAAGTCTTAAGCACAAAAATCATCTCTATTTAGCAGATGATTTCAGACTGAATCAATAAATTTGATTCAGTCTTTTTAGTTGGAGTGATGTTTTTAAGATCAAGGAGTGACTGGATTATCAAATAATGCGGAACAACTTTTATGATCTATACAACCTGCCAACATAATCCCTTTGGGTAAACTGGCATAGAGATTAGTTAAATGCTGCTCTGCTGGATGTTGGTAATTCCAGAACAAGAAATGCTTTGAACGTTGCTGATTAAAGTTTTGATAGAAGTTATTCTGCTTCTGCAAGGATTCAGCGTCTGGTGTTGGACTTCGACCATGTTCATGTGTACCCACTGTGGTCATCAGCATTGGTTGTGCAAAAGACAATGTTGTGCCAATGAGCAGAGAAAAAGTCAAAATACCAAATTGTTTAATCATAATTTATTTGCGAACATTAAAATTTTGCTAGCAAAATATAATGAAAATCATTATCAATAAAGTTTGGTAATAAAAAGAGTTAAAACTCAGCGTGTTTAATAGTTTAAAGTGTTGTTATACTAGCTCGGATAATCAATTCACAGATGAATTGTAATCCATTCTTATAGATGATTTTGCTGAGGCTGCATTCCAATGGTAAACGATGGACAAAACACATCGAATTCACTTAATTTAGAACAAATTCGTAACGATATTGATAGTGTTGATCAACAAATCCAAGAGTTACTTAATCGCCGTGCAACGCTTGCAGAAGCGGTAGCCAAAGCGAAGTTTGCATCCGAAGAAAATCCGCTGTTTTATCGTCCAGAACGTGAAGCTCAGGTGTTACGTAAAGTCATGGAACGTAATCAAGGTCCATTGTCTGATGCGACGATGGCACGTTTATTTCGTGAAATCATGTCCGCTTGTTTAGCACTTGAAGCACCTCAAAGCATTGCATTTCTAGGTCCTGAAGGTACATATACGCATTCAGCTGTGCTAAAACATTTTGGTAAAGATGCAGTTGTGCGCCCATTGCCAACGATTGATGAAGTGTTCCGTGAAGTTGAAGCTGGTGGTGCGCATTATGGTGTTGTTCCAGTTGAGAATTCATCAGAAGGTATCGTAAACCACACTTTAGATTGCTTTAAATCATCTACTTTAAATGTGATTGGTGAAGTAGAACTTCGCATTCATCATCAATTTCTCGTATCTGAAAATACTCGTAAAGACAGCATTAAACAGATTTATGCACATCAACAAACCCTTGCTCAATGTCGCAAATGGTTAGATGCGCATTATCCAGGTGTAGAGCGTGTAGCGCTTAATTCAAATGCGGAAGCTGCTCGCCGTATTCGTAATGAGTGGCATTCTGCCGCTATTGCTTCAGATATTGCTGCAAGTATGTATAACTTAGAGATATTACATAGCAACATTGAAGATAACCCTGAAAATACGACTCGTTTCCTTGTGATTGGTCGCGAGAAAATTCCACAAAGTGGTAATGATAAAACGTCTTTACTGATTTCTGCACATGATCGTGCGGGTGCTTTATTGGAAATCCTTGCGCCATTTGCCAAACATAAAATTAGTTTGACTAGTATTGAAACTCGTCCAGCGCTTCCTGAGAAATGGGCTTATGTTTTCTTCATTGATTTGGAAGGGCATATTGATCAAGAAAATGTAGCCGCAGCATTGGATGAAATTCGACCTAATGTAAAAGAATTGCGAGTATTGGGTTCATATCCTATCGCTGTTTTATAGTTCAATTTATTTTAAATCCGTTCCAGTCTCCCTTTTTAAAGGGAGATACTTTCCGATCTTTTTTGAAAGAGAGGTTAGAGAGATTTTCAGATAGGCAAAAATGTTTTATGTCTCAACCATTATTTAAGAAAGTTGCATTTATTGGGCTTGGGCTGATAGGGTCGAGTCTTGCTCGTGTGATTGTGGCAGAACAGCTTGCTGGTCAAATTGTTGCGTCAACACGCTCAAAAAAAACATTAGAAGATGCCAAAACACTAGGGCTTATTCAATACGGTTATGCAACACCTGAAGAAGCTGTTCAAGATGCAGATTTAATTGTTTTAGCCTTACCTGTCAGAGCGACGCAAAAAGTACTTGAACAGATCAAACCTTACCTAACTGAAAATGTCATTATCACAGATGTTGGTAGTACTAAAGGTAATGTGGTTGAAGCTGCTAAAGCGGTCTTTGGTGAAAATTTACCTATAGGTTTTGTACCAGGACATCCAATTGCAGGTGCAGAACATACAGGTGTGCATGCGGGTAAAGTTGATTTATTTGCCAATCATAAAGTGATTTTGACGCCACTACCGACTAGTGCAGATTGGGCTGTTGAGAAGTTGATTCAACTATGGTCTGCTGCAAAAGCAGAAGTTATATGCATGGATGTGAAGAAGCATGATGAAGTGCTTGCACATACAAGCCACTTACCACATTTAATGGCATTTAATTTGGTTGAGCAACTTGCAAACCGTGAAGATAATTTAGATATTTTTCGCTATGCTGCAGGTGGTTTTCGTGATTTCTCACGTATCGCAGCAAGTGATCCTCAGATGTGGCATGACATTTTCTTTGCCAATAAAACTGCAATCTTGAATGCTGTAGAGGGTTTTGAACAGCAATTGTCGATTTTAAAGAAATTGATTGCACAGGAAGATTCGCAAGCGTTGATGGGACTGCTCGGGCATGCTCAAGCAGCACGTCAGCACTTTAACCATATGTTGGCCAAAAAACCTTTGATGGAGAAAAACAAGGTGACACAGCAATTTACCATTTTACCGGGAAAGAAAACATTTACAGGTAAATTCACCGTACCGGGTGACAAGTCTGTGTCACATCGCTCAATCATGTTTGGTGCGATTGCAGAAGGCACAACTCATGTAACAGGTTTTTTGGAAGGCGAAGATGCACTTGCAACTTTGCAGGCTTTCCGTGATATGGGTGTGAGCATTGAAGGGCCTAAGAATGGTGAAGTCACGATTCATGGCGTGGGTATGCAAGGCTTAAAAGCACCAGCGAGCGCGTTGTATATGGGTAACTCTGGTACTAGTATGCGTTTGCTATCAGGTATGTTGTCTGCACAAAAATTTGACTCGGTGATGACAGGTGATGCGTCATTGTCGAAACGTCCAATGGAGCGTATTGCTAAGCCACTTCGTGAAATGGGTGCACAAATCCAAACCACAGGTGAAAAAGGTACGCCACCAGTGAGTATCACGGGTAGTCAAGTCCTTAAAGGGATTCAATACGATTTACCAATGGCATCAGCTCAGGTGAAATCAGGAATTTTATTGGCAGGCTTATGGGCTGCTGGTGAAACTTCAGTGACGGAACCTGAACCGACCCGTGATCATACTGAACGTATGCTGCGTGCTTTCGGTTATGATGTTAAAACTGAAGGAAATAAAATCTCGCTTGTGGGTGGTGGTAAATTAGTTGGTACAGATATTCAAGTGCCTTCGGATATTTCATCTGCGGCATTCTTTATGGTGGGTGCGGCTATTACAGAAGGTGCAGATGTTGTCCTTGAAGCAGTGGGCATCAACCCAACCCGTACTGGCGTGATCGAAATTCTCAAGCAAATGGGCGCTGATCTGACTGTTGAGAATGAACGTATTGCAGGCGGTGAACCGATTGCAGATATTCATATCAAAGGTTCAAGAACATTGAAGGGCATTCATATGCCTGAAGATCAAGTACCTTTAGCAATTGATGAATTCCCAGTATTATTCATTGCGGCTGCATGTGCAGAAGGTCAAACCGTATTAACGGGTGCAGCTGAACTTCGTGTCAAAGAGTCTGACCGTATTCAAGTCATGGCTGATGGCTTGAAAATCATGGGCATTGATTGTACGCCAACAGAAGATGGTATCATCATTGAAGGTAAAGGCAAGTCAGGTGACTGGTCGGCAATCTTTGCTGGTGGTGAAATTGAATCTCACCATGACCATCGTATTGCCATGAGTTTCAGTATCGCAGGTTTACGTACTTCTGGTAACATCACGATTCATGGTACGGAAACGGTTGCAACTAGTTTTCCAACCTTTACTGAGCTAGCAAACTCAGCAGGTTTAGATTTACAAGTCGTAAATCAGTAAACGAATTGAGAAATGCAGCATTTAGAATAGCTAAATGCTGCATTTTTTATTTGTTTATACATAAAAATAAGTTGTTAGGTGCAAACATAAAACGTATAAATAATGAAAATGATGAGTTTGGCCATATACATATCTAATTAGGTCTAAATTTATCAATTTAGTAAAATAAGTAAGACAATCGTCTAATCAATTAAAGAAAATTGTATATATAATCATTCTTACCGTACGAGTCGATTTTATGCTGCGATCCAGCTAAAAAAATAAAAATAGAGGGAATACCATGAAAACATTGCAATTTATAGCAGATTGCCCTAAACATGGGGTAATTATCATCCACCAAATGAATGCTATATCACGCAAGAATATGTTGCAGCGCTACTCTATAAACAATTAGAACATTATTCTCTGTGAAATCTCTGCCAATTCACAGCAAAAATAAGCTTGGTTTGAACGAATCGAAACGCAAAGTATTATCCGACAGTTGGCTCAAGCCGTAGAAAATAGCTTAAAAGCAGA
The DNA here is from genome assembly GCF_002165385.1 of Acinetobacter sp. WCHA39. Taxonomy (NCBI): domain Bacteria; kingdom Pseudomonadati; phylum Pseudomonadota; class Gammaproteobacteria; order Moraxellales; family Moraxellaceae; genus Acinetobacter; species Acinetobacter sp. WCHA39. The sequence goes on along the minus strand of NZ_NHRP01000004.1, from coordinate 150,483 downwards.
GCATAGCTTTTCTCAATTTGTATGGAAAAGCTAAGACGATTTTGTCAATAAAATCTTAAATAAAGTGATTTAAGCATCGCCATTTAGGTGTATGGTGTATATTTGTTTAAACACTTTATTTGAGAGTATTGGTGCATGATACAGGTCGATTTTTCTAAATTATCTCCACAAGTAGTTTGGCGACATTTTGAGACCTTATGTACAATTCCTCGACCATCTAAACATGAACAACGATTAAGACAGCATTTAAAAGATTGGGCAGAACAGCGCAATTTGGAAACCTATGTCGATAACATTGGTAACCTAATTATTCGAAAAGCGGCAACTACGGGTAAAGAACAGGCTGCTGGTGTGATTTTGCAAGGTCATCTGGATATGGTGACACAAGCCAATCGTGGTACCCAGCATGATTTTTTTAAAGATCCAATTCAACCAGTCTTAAAAGATGGTTGGCTGATTGCTGAAAATACCACATTAGGTGCAGATAATGGGATTGGCGTTGCACTTGCGCTGGCTGTGTTAGAATCCAGCGATATCACGCACGGGCCAATCGAAGTTCTGCTAACTATTGATGAAGAAGCAGGAATGAGTGGCGCTCGTTTACTTGAGTCAGGCGTGTTAACTGGACAGTGGTTATTTAATATTGATACCGAAGAATGGGGCGAGTTGTATCTTGGCTGCGCGGGCAGTATTGACCTAGAAGTGGGACAGACACTTGAATATGAAACAGCACCAAGTGATTTAATCTTTGTAGATTTACTGGTATCAGCTTTGAAAGGTGGTCACTCTGGGGTTGATATTCATTTAGGTCGTGGGAATGCCAATGTCATTCTAGCCCATTTCCTCAATGATTATTTGGCACCATCCAATGGCCGACTGGTTGAGTTTGTCGGTGGATCGGCACGCAATGCCATCCCGCGTGAAGCTGTGGCAACTATTGCAATTAAAGCAGAGCAATTACCCGCGTTGGAAAATGCCGTTGCTGTGGCACAAACTGAATGGCAACAAAAGTTACAGAACATTGATGATCAGCTACAGATCATCTTACAGCAAAATGCTAACCCGATAAATGAAGTTATAACATTGCAGCAACAGCAAGCTTGGTTGCAAGCATTGGCAAGTTGTCCATACGGGATTGCCCAGTGGAGTAGCGCTTTAGCTGATGTGGTTGAGACTTCGAATAATATTGGTGTGGTCAAATTGACCAAAGATGAAGCGAAAACCTTAATTATGGTTCGTTCGATGGTGAATCAAGAAGCAGTAGCATTTGCTCAAAAGATTCAACAGCACTTTGCCAGTTTTGAAATTCAATCTGAATTAACGCCTTTAGTATCAGGTTGGACACCGAATCCAGAATCGGCTGCATTAAAGTGCTTACAACAGGCTTATCAATCTGCATTTGATATTGAACCTAATCTAAAAGTCATTCATGCAGGTTTGGAGTGTGGCATTATTGCGGAACATTATCCTGATTTACAGATGGTGTCGTTTGGCCCTGATATTCAAGGGGCGCATGCACCAGGTGAGCGTGTGAAAGTAGATACTGTAGATAAATGCTGGAAGTTACTGGTGACTGCACTAGAAAGTGTGAAGTAACGAATTAATCCTGAGATCAGACCGATCATCCTGTCTTGGTCTGATCAATCAGTGATAAATATTGTGTTGGTACATGTATTGTTAGCCAAACACTATTTTCTGCTTGATAAAACTCAAAGCCGTGTTTATACATTTGCGGTGTGTTAATTATGAATAGCACAGGCTTACCGTAGTGTTGGCCTACATTGGCCAGCGCAACTGCAGCAAAAATCAGACAAGGGATGATTTTAGAGTCAATAAAGATTTTTTCGATCAGTTCCATTAAGAACTTATCGGCTGTCATTGCAGCAATCGCAATCACGGCGTAAATCATGAAAATCCAGAATGAGTATTTTGCCAAACGTTCCCAGTCAAAAGGTCGAATCGAAAAACTTTGATTTAAATCATTGGCAAAATCGGGCGTAATCGTGCCTTGTTGTTGCCAATATTCAATTGTTTGCTTTAAAAAAGTCCCTGTTTTTTATTTAATTTCATTATTAAAAAATCCAAATGCTCATTTTATCGATATTGATAAAGCAGAAATGGGGCGTTAGGAGTATTTCTTTTAGTAATCGAATGAATATTTTATTATATGTTTCAATGGTTAATATTTGATTTTATTATTTGAAAATGGGTATTTTTTGATCTTTTGTTGTCATCCAATAATTGCTTTCATGGTGGAAATCTGAATATGCATAAGGCAGCTCTTCAATAGTTAAACCATTAAGCATATTTTGATACCACTCAATATAGACAGAATTCTTATTTTTGCATTGGTTTAAAAACTCTTGATGTTGTTGAATAAATAGCTCAGTCAGTTCAGTAATATCTTGAGTGATTTCTGTTTTGCGGATATCTCTATTTTTTTGAATCCAGCTAGAAATAATAATGGTAGATGCATTTTTATGGCTATTCAAAAAAGAACATCTCCAATAACAACCAGAAGGAGATAGAGAGGGTTCAACATATAAAGATTCAAATCCTCGTTTGTGCAATTCATGTGCAATATAAAGTGTTTTTTTTAGATTGATGATGTAAAAATCCTTTTTCACTGTCAATGTCCTGTTTTTCTATTTAAGTCTACAGTTTTAAAAAGTGAGCAATCACTTGGCGTAACTGTTTTAGATAGCCAGTAAAGAAATGGTTTGCACCTGGCAAAATCGTGATCGGATGTTTTTGTGGTTTTGCCCAAGCAATCATATCTGAAAGCAAGGTGATGTCATCTTGTTCGCCATGTACAAATAAGATATTGCCATCAATTGCTGGGGTTGTGTAGTGGCGTAAGTCAATCACTGAGCCTGTTGGCAAGCCACATAACACTAATTGCTTCGGACGTAATTCTTCGCTGAGTTGTGCTTGGCATTTTGCCAGTACATGTGAACCAAAGCTAAAACCACCTGCATAGAAGGTTAAACCTGCATGCTTCTCACGGGCATATTCAATCACTGCCATAATGTCATCTGTTTCACCATGACCTTGATCATGTGTACCTTCACTGCCAGCTAAGCCACGGAAGCTAGGACGGTAAACCACGCATCCCATCTCATTAAAAATCTGAGCCAGTAGTACAGGAACTTTATGATGCGGTGTACCACCTTGCAAAGGGTGCGGATGGCAGACGACAGCAAAACCTGTGATTTCACCTTGGGGTTGATCTACAAACATTTCAATTTGACCAACAGGACCTTGGATGAATACTTGTTCAGACATAAGATACGCAATGGATAATGGAAGAATCCACTATTTTACCGATAAAACTGAACGAGAACACGAATTGGCATTAAAAATTATCAACTGATATAGTTTCACCAAGATAAATTTATTCTGATTGATTATGCTTGCTTTAATTTCTCCAGCGAAAACACTAGATTATGAAACTACATTACCGACTGATGCATATACTCAGCCTCGTTTGTTGGCGCAATCTCAACAATTAATTGATGTTTGTCGCAAGCTTTCTGCGAGTGAAATCGCATCATTGATGACGGTGAGTGAGAAAATAGCTAACTTAAATGTAGAGCGCTTTCGTGACTGGAATGCAGATTTTGATTTTTCTAATGCACGTCAGGCATTATTTGCATTTAAAGGCGATGTGTACACAGGTTTAGATGCCTATCACCTAAAAGACCGAGAGATTGATTTTGCCCAGCAGCATTTGCGTATGTTATCTGGTCTTTATGGCTTATTGCGCCCGTTGGATTTGATGATGCCATACCGTTTGGAAATGGGAACTAAACTAAAGAATAGCCGTGGTCATAATCTATATGAATTTTGGGGCAGTATGATCACCGATCAAATTAACCAGGATTTAGCTGAAATTGATGCAAAAGTGTTGGTAAATTTGGCCTCTGACGAATATTATAAATCTTTGAATGAAAAGAAAATTCAGGCAGAAATTATCAAGCCTGTATTCTTGGATCAGAAGAACGGAAAGTATAAAGTTATTAGTTTCTATGCGAAAAAAGCGCGTGGCCTGATGGCGAGATACTTGATTGAAAATAAATTAAGCCAAGTAGAACAATTAAAAGCATTTGATAGTGAAGGGTATTACTTTGATGCTGAAAGTTCATCGAATAAAGAATTGGTCTTTAAGCGAGATGAGCAACACGCAGCTTAGATTTACCTTGGGCAGGGTGGGATGTTAACCAAAGAACATTTATTAAAACACGCGATATCGTCTGATCAAGTTCGGATTAAAGGGCAATTGACAGAACCGCGGAGTTATGGGGTATATGCGCTACCTTTAGATCGTGATGGAACCAGACGTTTTCGATTTGGTAATCATCCTGTACGCCAGCAAGAACTAAAACATGAGTTTGGCTCCTGTATCTTGTATCAGCTTTTTCTAGAACGTAAAGATGCTGAATCACTGGCAAAGTGGCTGAATAAAGAAATCCAATGAGGATGAGCAATGCCGCAGTATTTATCTACATTAGAAAAATCATGGTTTGAGCTGCATCAGCATTATCATTTTTCAGAGCCGCAGAAAGTTTTTAATAAGTTGATTGCTGCCTACAGTGAAAAGCAGCGGGCTTATCATACGCTGCAACATTTGTATGAATGTCTAGTTCTAGTTGACTCGATTCGAGCTGATTTAATTGATGCGGATGCTGTAGCATTGGCGCTCTGGTTCCATGATGCAGTTTATGACCCACAAGCCAAAGATAATGAACTTAAAAGTGCTGAGCTGTTCGAGCAGTATTTGGCTCAAGATTTATCATTTGATATTGTTCAAAAGATTAAGCGATGGATTCTTGTCACGCAAAAGCATGAAGCAACGAATGAACTAGATTTACAGTTTTTACTGGATATTGATTTGGCGATTCTAGCAGCTTCAGCTGAGCGTTTTACGGAATATGAACAGCAGATTCAGCAGGAATATGCTTGGGTATATCCAGATATTTATTTGATTAAAAGAAAACAAGTTCTAGCACATTTTTATCAGACAGAACCGCTGTATCAAACTGAATATTTTCAACAGAATTTTGAGCAAAGGGCGAAAGAGAACTTAAAATTTAACCTTTTTTAGAGAATTAAGAATTTCAATAATTCTCTAATAATCTTTCTAGTAAAATTCAGATATTAGGACAATAATTTTCATAAAGCGTTGTTAAAACAACCTGTAACTTAGGGTCACTAATTGAATAAAAGATTTGCTTTCCATCCCGACGTGTAGAAACTACATTACTTTTTCTTAACATCATAAGCTGTTGTGACAGTGTAGGTTGTAGGATATGAGTAGCTTCTTCAATTTGAGACACATTTAATTCTTGTTTGGCTAAATGACATAAAATAATTAAGCGATCTGTGTTTGCCAAAGACTTAAGTACATTGACAATAGAGCTTGCAGACTCTCTCATCACGTTGATCTCTATATCCTTTTGCATACTTTTCTCACTACATTCAAGCCGAACTTAGTATAAGGTGAGAAAAACATAAAAATGTATTAAAACTTGAAAAATACAATGGTTTTTTGTGAATATCTATATCAGTGAAACTTATATTTGTCATTAATAACGCTTAGACTTTAAAATTTGAGAGTTTAGATATTTTGAGCAATGTTAGAAATTGTTAAAATTTTATAAATAATAAAATTATGTAATTAATTTAATTAATAAATATAAAAATTTTTAAAATTTTATTTGTACTTTCAGGAAAAATGTATATAATAAAGAACAAGACAGAAAGATCTGTCTTGATAAGAAGGATCGGGATGTGCAATTTGTACGACCGCCAGAGGGTAATATTTTTATTATTCTTTTTCCAACTCAGACGCAAGCGTGAGCCACAATAATAACTATAAATCACGCTTTATTTTTTTATACTTTCAATTTCATATTATTTGTTTTAACTCAGCTTTCTGAGAATTTTATGATGTTATTTGCTTTTCAAAATTAATTAAATGTTCTACGCGAGTCCAATACTCACTCATTTCAACAGAGTTTTTATTTACATGCGCTTGGATGGTCATTCCATCTAAAATACTTACGATTAATGTAGCTAAGTGTGTCGGGCTTCGAATATCTAAATGAGTCAGTAAGTTTTGGATCAAGGCTGTTAGCCATATTTTATATTGTGTCGCAGGTTCAAGAGTTGAAGGGTAAATTTTAATCACTTCTTCAAGTGCTTTTTGGAACATACAGCCGTTAAAGTCTTCGCTTTGGAACCAGGCATTGTACCATTTGAATATCGATTCAATTTGCTCTAAATAATTTGATTGATCACATTGAGCTAATGTTTCATTCAATGAGATTTGAAGGTTAATATTACGTTGAAGTAAACATTCCTCAATAAGCTTTTCCTTCGATGGAAAATATTTATAGAATGTCATTTTTGCAACGCCTGACTCACTAATAATTCGATCAACCCCAATCGAATTGTAGCTATGCGAGTTAAAAAGTTTTAATGCTGTGTTAATAATATCTTCTTTTTTTGACATACAAGCCTCGCATTCGCTCTCTGCTAATATGAGCTGAGCATTATTTGCATTCCATCATGCAATTTTGGCACGAATTTTACATGGTATTAAATAAACATCATAGAAAAAAATAATATTATTTATTTAATTGATTCTTAAATTTACAGTTTATCCATTATTTTTCAGTTAAATATATGAATTAATTAAATTAATTTAAATAAAATACAGTACTTATAAGGTGATTTATAACTCTATAATATGAATTTAAACTAATTCACATTTATTTAAAATTATGATAATTGAATAATAAAACTCAGTTATTAAATTTAAGGATAAATAACTGAATTTTATATAATTTATTAAAAATTAGCTTCTTGGTAAAGTTTCAATTAAACGCGCAAAATTTTGATAAAGCGTTGATTGTTGAGTAGGCGTATATACAGGGCGTTTAATTGTCCCTTTATTGGTTTGAATCATTAAATCGACATTTTTGCATTTCTAAGTTTATTAAGAAATAAACTCGGGATAATAAATACAGAACAAATCCGAGTCAAACTACATGAAGAATACGAAGTGTCCGTGTCTGTTGAAACCATTCGTAAGTTTTTACGTGATTCAGGTATGGTCTTCAAGCATACCCTTCATAGCTTAAAAAAAAGAGATCCGATTGCATTTGAACAAGCAACACAGCAGATTGAAGAATTACGAGAGAAAACGGCACGTGGTGAAATTATATTAGGTTATGTAGATGCAACAGGGTTTTCATCTACACCTGATAACCGCTATGCGTGGACAAAGATAGGTGATGTTCATGCGGTTGATGCAATAAGATTAAAACGAGTTAATGTCATGGGGTGTTTGCTTTTAACGGGGAAACTGGTGACAAGTTGCTTACAAGAGTCAGTTACAAGCACTTGGTTTTATGACTATTTAACTGGAATAACTCAACAAGTAAAACAGACGCATAACCTTCCATTAGTTGTTATTGTTGATAATGCCTCGATTCATAGAAGTAAAAAGATGGCTGATTACAGAGAGCTACTTAAAACTAACTTTTCGACGAATCTGTATTTTATTCCAGCTTATAGCCCTGAGTTAAATCGAATCGAGATGGTATGGAAGCATAAACAATAATAAAATAAAATTCATAGTGAGACAAACTCATGAATAACATGATAGGATGAATTAAATTCAATTGTGGTAATCATTGTGTTAGAACTTCGTCATTTAAAAACATTAATTGCACTACGTGAGCATGGTTCATTGGTTGCGGCTGCGACAGATCTATGCCTAACTCCTTCAGCAATTTCGCATCAATTAAAAGAACTTGATCATTGGTATGGTGTGGAAGTTGTTAATCGCCGTAGTCGTCCAGTAAGTTTTTCCAATGTCGGCGAGCGTTTGCTTCGACTAGCAGATGATGTGTTGCCTCAGGTTCAGATAGCACAAACGGATATTACTCGTATCGTGCATGGACAAACGGGGAGAATTATTTTTTCATCTGAATGTCATAGTTGTTTTGACTGGCTGATGCCTTTATTAAATCAATATCGCCAGCAATATCCAGATGTCGATTTAGATTTTGCAGCGGGTTTTGAGTCTAATCCGCATGAATTATTGCAAAATGCCGAGTTTGATTTATTGATCACTGCTGATCCAATTGCACTCAAAGGGATTGAATACTTTCCGATTTTTGAGTACGAGTCACGGTTAGTACTCTCAACGACACATCCATTAGTGCGTAAAGAAATAATCCTAGTTGAAGATTTGGCTGAACAAACGTTGATTACTTATCCAGTTGATAAACATCGTTTAGATATCATGGCGCATTTATTCATTCCAGCAAATATTCAACCTAAGCATATTCGAACGACTGATTTAACGCAGATGTTAATTCAGTTGGTTGCCAGTGGGCGTGGTATTGCTGCTTTACCTGATTGGGTCGTTAATGAATATGAACAAAAGGGATGGGTTGTCAGCCGTCGTTTAGACTGTGTGTCGCCGCAAGGATTGAGACGCACATTATATGCAGGCTACCGTACTGAAGATAAGGAGAAGAATTACTTTGAAGGTTTTCTGAAGCAACTTGAGAAATTTTCAAAGAAGCGTGCGATGTATTATGAAGATTGAATAACTTCGTTATCTAGGTTGTAAAGGGAGATACACATTCTGTTTGAACGGCTTATATACTCTTATTTGCATATATAGAATGATTAACCAAGATGCCAATCCATAAGTGACCCTAGCCAAAATAATGTACACATAGTCCCTCTAAAGCTAACTTCATGCTAACTTTGGAGATGTAAAAATGGCTAAATGCTTTTTTAACGAATAACTGTATTCAAAGTATGTCACGCAGCCTTGCGCAGTGCACTGCTCATGTTGGGATAATGCAGTGACAGAAAGCTTTTATCATACATTGAAAGGTCATGTGATACATGGTAATGCGTTTGCCACTCGAAAAGAGCCGAATGCTGTCTTGTTTGACTATATTGAGATTTATTACAATCGGGTCAAAAGGCATTCCGCAAACGGCTGGTTAACCCTAGAAGCCTTTAAACAGAAACATTAATTAGGTGTGGCTTATTCAACCATAGATAAAGCGCATGTGTACTTTCTGATTCCTTATGTTTGTTTATTGCAAAAATTTTTTAGACACTCAACCGATAAGAATAAAACTGCATTATCTACACATTTTAAGGTTTAATAGAAAATTTTGGGAAATTAGGTTTAAAGGTTTTTCTATTTGAATACTCTAAGGCTTTAGTATTAAAAAATGTAAAGCCTTAAAGCTTAGTTCATATTAGATTTGAACATCTTTAACAGGTAAATAGTTTTTAAAATCATATCCTGACGGTGCTTGATAAATTCTCAAACCAAATTCAGGAATAATTGCAATTAAATGATCGAAAATATCAGATTGAATTGCTTCGTAAGATGCCCATGCTGTCGTATTTGTAAATGCATAAATTTCTAAAGGTAGACCTTCACTAGTGGGTTGTAGTTGACGAACTAAAATAGTTTGATTCTGCGCAATACCTTGATGTTGGCGTAAATAGAACTCTACATAAGCACGGAATGTTCCCACATTGGTTAAACGACGTTGGTTGCATTCTGATTGATTGCTTAAATGATCATTAAACTTATTAATTTCATCTTGTTTTGCATCAAGATAATGGTCTAAAAGTAAAAAGTCTTTTAATTTTCGCTGTTCACTATCAGTCATAAAGTGAACACTACTTTGATCAAGAAATATCGAACGTTTAATACGACGGCAGCCTGAATTACTCATACCACGCCAGTTTCTAAATGTATCAGTGACAAGTTTGTTGGTCGGAATGGTGGTCAGTGTTTTATCGAAATTTTGTACGGTCACTGTATGCAGAGATATATCAATCACATCGCCATCCGCATTTAAAGAGGGCATCTCAATCCAGTCTCCAATGCGAACCATATCATAAGAGGCAATTTGTACACTTGCGACTAAAGAGAGGATCGTATTTTGGAAGACCAGCATGAGAACTGCTGCCATTGCACCGAAGCCTGCGAGTAAAGTAAACACATCTTTTTTAAGAAAAGTACCTAAAATCATAAGACCACAGACAACGAATAAAATCAGTTTGATCAGCTGTAAATAACCTTTAATGGGTTTATTTCTCGATTTTGGATTGCGTTGATACACTAAGTTAAAAATATTCAGTGCTTCACTAATTGATAAAGCAAGCGTGAGAAAAATAAATGCCTGCGCTCCCATTTGTATTAATGTAATTACTTTTAATGGAAGATGGGGAACTGCACTGATCCCATTCATGATGACTATCGCAGGAACGATATTTGCAAATCGACGTGTAACGCTGTGTTGGGCAAAAATTGATTGATGGGGTGACTTAAGCTTACTAATGATATGGCGGATACCACGTACAATAATTCTTTTGGCAATAAAATTTGCTAAAGCCGCTAGAAAAATCAAAATTCCGAATGAAATGAGCATTTCTAACCAAGGGTATTGGCTTAATTCACTTCTAATTTCGCTAATAAAACTTAAATAATTCAAATCAAAACACCTTACAATTTTCACTTTGTTAATTGTAAGGTGTTAAAAGATACTATGATGAGTTGATCACATTTTGAATACGATCTGTAAGATTGTATTACATTAATGAGGTGTGATTTACCACATTAAATCATCTGGAATGACATAAGCCGCGTATGGATCTTCTTCATCAGTTGCTTGATCATTTTTCTCAGTATTATTGTTAACCAGAATAAATCCTTGCATTTTCTGATCAATTTTTTCTGCAAGAGCTTTAGGGAGATAAGCATATTTATCTTGATCTTTAGCAATAACTAAAGAACCCGTCACTAACGCATTATAAACTTGTTGTGAAAGATAAACCTTTTTGATTTTCCCCTCATCAATGAATTGATAGGTAACATCACCCTCTGTTTGCAAAATTTTATGTTGCTTGATCATTTGAATAATTGAAGCTTTAAGGGCCTTTTCTTCTAAAACCTTTTGTTTTTCTAAATTCAGTGCTTGGTCTTTGGCTAATTTCTCTTGATTCACTCGATCGATTTCAGCTTTTAATGAGGCATCATCATGTTGTCCAGTGCGTTGCTCATGTTGCACCTGTTTAGTTAATTTTTTGGCTTTTTTATTGTCGACCAAACCCGCTTTGAGTAACTGAGCTTGTAATGCATTTTTAACCATAATTCAATCCGAATTCGAGTTTGATGAAGAGCGAAAGTAAATTACCCAGTAAGCTATACTCATGGTCAGACTTAAACTTGCTGGTATTAGAAAAGTTTGTAATTTTAAATAAGGATAAAGCAAACTCGCAATAAGCCCACCGATAAAAAATCCTAGAAAGATCAGCAAGTGTAAAAAAATACGCCTATTTTCTATTTTTAGACCACGAACTTTATAACCTAAGGTTAAACCAATATCCGTTAAAACGCCTGATAAATGTGTTGTACGGATAATTGCACCTTTATAGTGACTGACCATCGCATTTTGTACGCCCATGGCGACACATGCCCACAACAAACCATAACGCGGGAAGTAAGGTAACAAAAGCCAAGTTAAAAATAGAAATGCAGCAACTAAACTAAGTGGGAAACCGTAATGATGACCAAAAGAGACATTGCTATCCCCAAGAATGAGACCGCTGTAAAACGATCCAATCACGAAGCATAAAACTACTAAACTGAGATAAATAAAATGCTCTGGTTGCCATTGTAGCAAACTCATTGCCAGCATGCTGACGTTGCCAGTCATGTGTGAAACTGATTGATGTAGAACAGTAAATAGCCCCAATACGTTAACCATACCAGCATTTAGTGCGAGTAAAAAAGCACCAAGTTGAATCCAGTTTGGTAAACGCTGTAAGGGCATAACAATCTACTAGTTTTTTCGGTTTCGGAAATCTACAGCAGCAGTAAATAAAACGTCAGTTGACGAATTCAGCGCAGTTTCAGTCGAATCCTGTAATACACTGATAATCATACCAATCGCAACTACTTGCATCGCAATTTCAGATGGTATACCAAATAAACTACAAGCAACAGGGATAAGCAGTAATGACCCACCTGCAACACCTGATGCACCACATGCTGAAACGGTCGCAACGACTGAAAGGATAATCATCGTGCTTAAATCAACATGAATATCTAATGTATGAACAGTAGCAAGCGTTAATACTGTAATTGTAACCGCTGCACCTGCCATGTTGACTGTTGCTCCAAGTGGAATAGATACACTTGCGGTTGCTTCGTTTACACCTAAGCGTCGTGCTAAATCTAGATTCACAGGAATATTGGCAGCAGAACTACGCGTGAAAAATGCTGTGATTCCACTTTCTTTTAAACATTTGAACACTAATGGGTAAGGGTTTGCTCGCATCGTCAATGCGACTAGGATTGGATTAATCACTAATGCAACAAAAAGCATTGTTCCAATTAGTACAATTAACAAATGTGCATAGCTAGATAAGGTTGCTAAACCTGCATCCGCAAAAGTGACTGCGACTAAGCCAAAAATTCCCACGGGGGCAAAACCAATCACGGTGTGAATAATTTTATTCACTGCATCAGCTACATCAGTAAGCACTTGTTTCGTAGTCTCAGAACTATGACGTAATGCTAAACCTAAGCCGATTGCCCAGGCCAAAATACCAATAAAGTTTGCTTCACTAATCGCTTGTACAGGATTGGCAATAAAGCTTAATAATAAGTTCTTTAAAATTTCAGCCAAACTACCGGGTGCTTGTAGAGCTGGTTGAGTTGATAAATTAAGAAATAGCTGACTTGGGAAGGCAATACTTGCTACAACAGCACTAAATGCTGCGAGTAGCATTCCAACCACATACAAAATCATAACAGGTTTTAAGTTTGAGTTTTGCCCAACTTTGAAATTAGCAATCGAAGCAAGCACTAAAACAAAAACAAGAATCGGGGCAACCGACTTTAATGCTTTAATAAACAATTCACCTAATAAACTCAAATAAGGTGTAAAGTTAGGAAAAAGCAAAGCTACGCCAATCCCTAAAAAAATAGCAATAATAATTTTGCTGACTAAGCTCAAGCGAGACAATACATTAAACATATAAAAGCCTTATAAACCTATATGTGGTTTAAGGTTAAACAAGCGCCGTATTCTATACCTAAGCACTGTATTTTTTTAAATTTTTTTGATGAACGAATTACTTTAGAAATACCATAAAAATTAAAATAATGTTTTTAAAAGTATTTTATTTAAAAATACAGAATCTTTTTGTGTAAAAAAAGATCTTATCTCTATGGTTTTACTAAAAAACTATAAGTAAAAAGTCAGTATTCTTCTATCTAGTGCTTAAAATTTAGATTGATAACTTATTGATAATTCTAGGAACAATAAATCATTTTATCTCAAAAATTATTGTACAAATGAGTGGTTTTTAAAGAATTTGGTCTTATCCATATAATTATTGCATTAAGCAAATAGTGATTAATACAAATCGAGAAGGGACTTATTTAGTCCCTTCTTTGTCTTACTTGAAAAAATATCCTGTTTCAGGTGAGCTTGCATTGGCCATACGCTTACGTGGCATACGACCTGCTAAAAATGCTTCACGACCTGCTTCAACCGCTTTCTTCATCGCTGAAGCCATTAAAATTGGATTTTGAGCAGCCGCAATCGCTGTATTCATTAATACGCCGTCGCAACCCAATTCCATTGCAATTGCAGCATCACTGGCAGTACCCACACCTGCATCCACTAAAACAGGGACTTTGGCATTTTCTTTGATGATGGAAATAGTATGTGGATTCAAAATACCAAGACCAGAACCGATCAAGCTACCTAAAGGCATGATGGCAACACAGCCCATACTTTCAAGTTCTTGCGCAACAATAGGATCGTCTGAGGTATAGACCATGATTTCAAAGCCATCATCAATCAAGGTTTGCGCTGCTTTAAGCGTTGCAGTGACATTTGGATATAAAGTTTTTTCATCACCAAGGACTTCTAACTTCACCAAATTGTGACCATCAAGCAGTTCACGAGCTAGCATACAAGTCCGAATCGCGCTATCTGCATCAAAGCAACCTGCGGTATTTGGCAGGATTGTGTATTTCTCAGGTGGAATCACAGAAAGTAGATTTGGTTGATCGGCATGCTGACCGATGTTGACACGACGAATTGCCACTGTGACAATTTCAGCACCACTGGCTTGAATGGCTAAATCAGTTTCATTGAGATCTTTATATTTACCAGTTCCGACCAATAAACGGGATTGGAAAGTACGAGAACCAATAATTAAAGGGGAATCTTGCATGGGCTTACTCCATTTTTAGCCGATTAGCCGCCACCAACAGCTTGAATAATTTCAATACGATCTTCAGGAGCAATTGTCGTTTGCTCAAGTCTACTTTTCGGAATAATCTGTTGGTTCTTCTCTACAGCAAAACGTTTGCCTTCTAAGGCTAAATTCTGAATCAATTGCTGTAGGTTTTCACAAGACGTGTCGATTGACTCGCCATTTAAATAGATGTGCATGATTAATCCTTATTTCGCATGCTTGATTGCTTGCCATGCGAGTAACAGCCAGCCCGCTATCATAAACGCACCGCCAATCGGTGTAATCGCACCTAAAATACGCGGTAGTCCGAGCGCCATAATGTACAACGAACCGCAGAAAAAGATGATACCAATTTGGATCAAAATAAAAGGAATTTTTATTGGAAATGTTGCTGTGGTTTTATGCAGGACGCCTAAGATAAGCAAACCAATTGCATGATAGAAAAAGTATTGAGTTGCTGTACCCCACCAAGCGAGTTGTTCTAGGGTTGCAAAAGATTTGAGTCCATGAGCACCAAAAGCACCCAACATAACTGCAAGTGCAAGATTAAGCGCCGAAATAGCTATCCACATAATGATAATGGAACTGGAAATTTGATGAACAAACTTAACATATTCGGGTGCTTAAACAAAGCCAGATAAAACAAAAGGGCATTAAAGCCCTTGTGTTTGATTCGATTTTAGCTTGCAGACATGGCAGTTTTGATTTTTTCCATTGCATTCTTTTCAAGCTGTCTAATACGTTCTGCTGAAACGTTATATTCTGCAGCCAGTTCATGCAAAGTCGATTTATCATCATCTAACCAACGACGTTGCAAGATATTACGAGAGCGATCATCAAGCTGTTCCATTGCCTCGTGTAAGGCAGAACTACTTTGCTCTTCATAATCTTCTTCTTCAATCAGTCGAGCTGGGTCGTATCGATTATCTTCAAGATAAAGTGCAGGAGCTGTATGTGGGGTATCGTCATCATCATCACCTTGAGCTTCAAAAGCAGCATCATAAGCGGTTAGGCGACCTTCCATTTCGAGCACTTGCTCTGGTGTCACATTCAAATCATTGGCAATTGATTTCGCTTCTTCTAATGTGAGTCGTTTGCTTGATTTTTTAAGACTACGTAAATTAAAGAATAATTTACGTTGTGCTTTGGTCGTTGCGATTTTGACAATACGCCAGTTACGAATCACATATTCATGAATTTCAGCTTTAATCCAGTGCACTGCAAAAGAAACTAAGCGAACACCCATATTTGGATCGAAGCGTTTGACCGCTTTCATTAATCCAAGGTTACCTTCTTGAATAAGATCGCCTTGTGGCAATCCGTAACCTGCATAGCTACGTGCAATATGTACGACAAAACGTAGGTGTGACATTACCAATAGTTTGGCAGCATCAAGATCTTGGTCATAATAATAACGTTCAGCAAGTTCTTTTTCTTGCTCGGCCGTTAGAATTGGAATTTGATTGACAGTACTGATATATGCACCAAGATTTACACCTGGCGCAGACAATGACAGGGGCATCAATTGATTGCTGCTGTCAGTAGTCATGGAGTCTCCTTATAGGATGGTATTTAAGTCAACAATTTCATCTTAATGCGAATGTTCTTCATCACTAAGGAAATTTGAGTATAAAAATGTAAAGTTATCTAGTTTATCTTTAGCTAGAGTTTATCAAAGAATTACATAGATTCAATTAAATAGTGAAACTCATTCTCTGAAATTTTTTGTGTCTGGCATTGAAGTTGCTGGATTTGGCAATATCGTGTTACATCAATTTCACTATGTGGATCAGATGATTTCAATAAATACTGTTTAGATCCTTCAGCTTTTTTTAGAGCACGTTTCAACATCAATAGTGGCATTGGACAGGGTTGCCCAAGTGCATCAATCACTTCAGGGCATGCGGATATTTGGGTCATAAAGTTTTAATAAATTGAGTTCGATATAATTTTAACAAATTTATATGGTGATTACTGAGGATTTACTCTAAATTATTTGGGAAGTTATATTAATTCGGTTTTTCTCTTTTGAGCTTTTAATCTTAAAAATGGTTGTGAATGTTTTTTAAACCTAATAACTAGCTCAATAGCGTTGAATGCAAATGAATCGCTTTGATTTTCTTTTCTGATTAATTTTATCTAAAATTGTTTCTCGTTTTATGGCAATAAAGCAGTGCATTTTTATACTAAAAAAAGCGCTTGAAAACTGCTAAATTATTGAAAAAAACAGATAGAAACATTGGAAATAACTCAAAATAAATCTATTAATTATCATGAACCCATGTTAAGCTCGATGCGTTTTAGGATGTATGCTATACGATAAGATCGTTAAAAAACCTATAACAAATGGATGTAACCGGAAATTGTTGATAGTTTTACAGAATGATTACAAGCTTTGAAATTATAAATATTTTAAAACCTTGTTGGCTCTGCTGTTTGCAACACCGGAAGGTCCTTATCTTTCAATATCTGAGGATTGACTTATGACAGCTCGTGAACAAGGCGTAGTAAAGTGGTTTAATGACACTAAAGGCTTTGGTTTTATTCAACGTAATGGTGGTGATGACGTATTTGTTCATTTCCGCGCAATTATGGGTGACGGTCACCGTTCTTTACGTGACGGCCAACGCGTTGAATTCAGCGTAGTTCAAGGACAAAAAGGTTTCCAAGCTGAAAACGTTCAGCCTTTAGACTAATTTGTTGCTTTAACGCAATATAAAAACGCTCCAATGTTATTTGGGGCGTTTTTGTTTATAATGACCACTTTCTTTTGATCATTGATGGTTCGAGAGCATATATGACATCTGGTTTTGAAACCTTAAATTTACATCCGCAGTTGAAGAAGGCAATTGATGCTTTGGGTTTTACACAAATGACCCCAATTCAACAAAAGGTTTTGAAATATACATTAGCAGGGCATGATGCCATTGGTCGAGCGCAAACTGGTACAGGTAAAACAGCAGCCTTTTTGATTAGTGTGATCAATGATCTATTAAATAATCCGCTACAAGAAAAACGTTTTCGTGGCGAACCACGTGCGCTGATTCTGGCTCCTACACGTGAGTTAGCACTACAGATTGAGAGTGATGCACAAGCTTTAACAAAATTTTCAAACTTACATCTTGTCACTCTACTTGGTGGTGTGGATTTTGATAAGCAAAAGAAAATGTTGGATAGTAATTTTGTTGATATTATCGTTGCAACGCCTGGCCGTTTAATTGATTTTGTCGAGCAAAAAGAAGTTTGGTTGGATAAGATCGAATTCCTTGTGATTGATGAAGCCGATCGTTTATTAGATATGGGTTTTATTCCATCGGTAAAACGGATTGTGCGTTATTCACCCTTCAAAGAACAACGTCAAACTTTAATGTTTTCTGCAACTTTTAGCTATGATGTGCTTAATCTTGCTCGTCAGTGGCTCTTTGAACCTGTAACGGTTGAGATTGAGCCTGAGCAAAAAACCAATAATGATGTGGAGCAGCGAGTTTATGTGGTTGCGAAACAAGATAAGTACAAATTATTGCAAGAAATTTTGCGTGATGAACCAATTGATAAAGTTATGATTTTCGCAAATCGTCGAGATCAGGTTCGTCGTTTATATGATCACTTAAAGCGTGATGGTTATAAAGTCGGTATGTTATCTGGTGAAATCGCTCAGGATAAACGCTTGAAGATGCTCGACCAATTCAAACAAGGTAAGCACAACATTATGATCGCAACAGACGTTGCTGGTCGTGGCATTCATGTTGACGGCGTATCGCATGTGGTGAATTTTACTTTGCCAGAGCAGTCTGATGATTATGTACATCGCATTGGTCGTACAGGTCGTGCTGGTGCTCAAGGTGTGAGTATTAGTTTCTTATCGGAAGATGATGCTTTCTATTTGCCAGAAATTGAAAAAGCAATTGGTAAAAAGTTGCCTTTAACACGTTTAGATGGATATTGTTAAGCCTAAACAATATTTTCTGATATTTAGATAGCATTTAAAAAAGACTAAATTATTTCTTAATTCAGTCTTTTTTTATTTTGAAAGCCCCTCATTTGCTAAATTACACAAATGATTCATGATTTTTTCGGAAATCCAGTGATTAGTTGCTGAATTGAAGTAAATCAACATGTAGAATATGGCGCATTACCTGGGAGGATATTATGGCACTCATCTCAATGCGCCAGCTCTTGGATCACGCTGCAGAACATAACTACGGCGTACCAGCGTTTAACGTAAACAATTTAGAACAAATGCGTGCAATTATGCTCGCTGCTGATGCAACGAATTCACCTGTTATTGTGCAAGCTTCGGCAGGTGCACGTAAATATGCAGGTGCACCTTTCTTACGTCATTTGATTTTGGCAGCTATTGAAGAATGGCCACATATTCCTGTGGTAATGCACCAAGATCACGGGACGAGTCCTGATGTCTGTCAACGTTCTATTCAATTGGGCTTTAGCTCTGTGATGATGGATGGTTCATTGGGTGCTGATGGTAAGACTCCAACATCATATGACTATAATGTTGATGTTACTCGTCGTGTTGTCGCAATGGCACATGCGTGTGGTGTTTCGGTTGAAGGTGAGATTGGTTGCTTAGGTAGCCTTGAAACTGGTATGGCTGGTGAAGAAGATGGTGTTGGTGCTGAAGGTGTGCTGGATCATTCTCAATTACTCACTTCTGTTGAAGAAGCAACTCAATTTGTCGCTGATACGAATGTAGATGCTTTGGCAATTGCTGTTGGTACTTCACATGGTGCGTACAAGTTTACTCGTCCACCTACAGGCGATATCTTGGCAATTGATCGCATTAAAGAAATTCATGCTGCGTTACCAAATACGCATCTTGTAATGCATGGTTCAAGCTCTGTACCACAAGAGTGGTTGGCTGTGATTAACCAGTATGGTGGTGATATTAAGGAAACTTACGGTGTTCCTGTTGAGCAGCTCGTGGAAGCAATCAAACATGGCGTACGTAAGATTAATATTGACACCGATTTGCGTTTAGCATCTACAGGTGCGATGCGTCGTATGATGGCTGAAAAACCAAGCGAATTTGATCCGCGTAAATTCTTTGGTGAAACAGTTGAAGCGATGAAGCAAATCTGTGTAGATCGTTATAATTCATTTGGTACATCAGGTAATGCAGATAAGATCCGCCCAATTTCTTTAGAGAAAATGGTTGATCGTTACAAATAATTAATTTGTAATATAAAAATAGCGGCAATTGCCGCTATTTTTATTTTGAATATATTTAAAATAAAACTGCCGGCGATCGCCGGCAGTTTTAACTTGGATTATTTCGGTGCTTTCGTGTCTAGATTTGCATCCTTAATTTCAACATAAGCATTAGCTCGAAGTTCACGCATCCAACCGTCTACTTCAGTATCAAACAAACGCTCACCTAAAATTTGACGAGCCATACGTTCTTGCACTTCTTTAGTCATATCTTGTTGTCGAGTATCAGTCACTTGTAAAATGTGCCAACCAAACTGACTTTGGAAAGGTTTACTGATTTGCCCAACTGATGTTTCTTTCATGACTTGTTCAAACTCAGGCACCATAACACCTGGACTTACCCAGCCTAAACTGCCACCATCACGTGCTGAACCTGTATCATTTGAATAGGTTGCAGCGAGGGTCGCAAAATCTTCGCCCGCCGTCGCACGATTATAAAGACTATCAATCATTTGTTTTGCACGATCTAAGCTGACAACTTCAGATGGTTGAATCAAAATATGTCGAGTTTTATATTGTGATACAAGTGCTTTTTGATCATTTTGTTTGCGTTCTAAAAGTTTTAAAACATGAACGCCATCGCGGACATTGATCAGTTCTGTGGTCTGACCCGTTTGTAATGGTGTTATGCGTGCTGCAAGTTCAGTAGGAATGTCTGATAGTGCTCTGAATCCCATATCAGCACCATCAACCTTGATTGCACTGGTCGCAAGCTTGGTACTAATCGCTTTAGGATCATCATTAGTTGCAAGTGCTTGTTTGACTTCTTGTGCAACTTTTTTAACTTCTTCGCTATTTTCACCAGAAATACGCATGTGAATCACATGGACTTGTGTGCCAAGCGCAGCTTGGCCTTCTGGTGAATTTAAAAAGTTTTCAACATCATGATCACTGATTTTAATACGAGACATGACTTGTTGTTGGCGTAAGCGACCAATTGCTAAATCTTCCGCAATCCTATTGCGTAAATTTTCATAAGTATCTGGTGCAATCGCGTCCAATTTTTGTTGGAATGCTTCTAGTGTATTGGCACCTGATTGATTTGCAATTTTTAAGACTGCAGCATTTAAACTCTTTTCATCAGCTTTAATGCCAAAACGTTTGACCTGTTCTAATTGGGCTTGACGGATAATGAGCTGATCAAGCACTTGCATCTGTAAATACTGTTGGGGCGGCACAGTTTTATTTTGTGCTTTTAACTGATGTTCTGTTTCTGCAATCCCTTGTTCTAAATCACTTTTAAGAATGACACTACTATCAACTATTGCAACAACCTCATCCGTAGGTTGCGCAAAGCTTTGCATTGATGAAGAAATAAGTGTAGCGAGAACAGTCGCTTTAAAGATATGTTGGAAAGATTTTATCTTCATTAACGTTGTGTCCAAGATTGATTAATTTTGTTGAAACCTAAAACTCTATTTTCAAGAAGAGAGGCGAGTTTATTGTTGAGTGCACCTAGACCTTTAAGTGTAACCTCAGCCATAACAGCACGTTTTCTATGAACATCTGGTGAGTTTGGATCATCTAAATCATTGTAGTAAGATCTGCCATAAACTGAAATTGCCCAACAGCAAGATTCATAATTCACACCAAGTAAGTATTCTCGCATTAAACTATTATCTAAGTCATATTGAGCGTGACCCATAATACGCCAATTATCTTTTATTGGTTGTATAAACGATGCAACAGCTTGGTCGTATGAACTTTGACGATCTTGAATATTGCTACGATAGAAATAACCTACATTGTATAAGTTGCCTTTTTCTCCAGCATAGTAGGCTTGGAAGTCACGTTGAGCATTGTCGCCATTTGACATCCAAGCAGAATTTGCAGCTATGGTAAAGTTTTGATTCAATTGACTTGAAACACTTACAATTGGACCAGTATGGCGCTGTGTGTCAAACTCATCTGGTTGCTGATTTAATGTGACACGTCGATCACTAAAATAATAGCTTTGCCCAATACTTGCTTTAATACGTTCTAAGCCCTCTGTATCTAATAGGCTATAAGTTACACCCAGAGACAAGAAGTTATTATCATCTAAGCGGTCGTGTCCATAGAATCGATAAGGGTTGAAAAGTTGATCGTAATTAATTGATGCGGTGGTGGAATCAAAGTTAGGATGATCATCTTGTTTTTTATAAGGAGAATAGGCATAAAACGCACGAGGGGAAATACTCTGCAAATATTTACCTTCTTTTTCAAAAGTAACGCCTGTTGCAAAACTAAATTGAGGTACCGCAACTGATTTTTCTAAATCATCAGATATAGAAAGATCGCGACCTTCTTTAGAGTCTTGATCATAAAAAGTATTAATGCTTCTTACAGATATTTCTGGAATTGCATAAAACCACGATGGAGTTAGGTAGTTATAGCGAACGGCAAATTGATTATAAATACGTGTACCACTTGACTCTAACGCAGAGCCATCAGTGATCGATTTCTTAAAATAAGCAGTGTCGTTATTAAACTCATATTGTAAGCCTTGAGGGTTCCCACCTACATAATTTAATAAAAACTGTGGAAGTCGTGCATAAGGCTTATCTGCATCTTTGATACTTTGATCTAGCGTTTGAAAGTCTTCAACCTTTAATTGAGCCTTAAGTCCAGGAATACCATTGCGATAATTAATTTCCCATGCGCGACGTAAGTTAAGATCTGTTCGCGTGTTTGGGTTGTTATTGAAGTCTGCGAAGTAATCTTTATCGGAAGCGTAGTTGTACTCTAAGTTAGTTGACCATTGGTTATTGATTTTCCAATCATGAAGAAAATGTAAATCACTTCGATCTGTATCTTCGTAATAGTTGTCGTTTGGTAAATATCCACCCCAAATACGTCCAGAACCAAAACTTTCAGTCATATAACGGAATTCGGCATCTAATTTTGCGCCGCGTTTGCTCATATAACTTGGTGTGAGTGTAAGATCATAATTTGGTGCAAGGTTAAGGTATACAGGTGCAGTCAGTTGGACGCCACTTTCGTTACTATAACCAAAAGTTGGACTTAATAAGCCAGTGGTACGACGGTCATCAATTGGAAAATTGAAATATGGCACGGCTAAAACAGGCACGTCTTTTACATACAGTTTTGTTCCGCGAGTTACGCCACGACCAGTTGCTTGGTCAAGTTCAATTTGTTTAGCTTGGATTTTCCAAGCCGGTTTTTGTTCAGGAGGGCAAGCGGTATAACTTGCATCTTTCAATACAACTAAATTTTCATTCTGTCGTTTAATCTGACTTGCATGTCCGTGAGCATGTTGCTGTTCAGAAATATAAAAACTATTGTTCAAATCACCTGTTTGAGTTTTTAAATTATAATTTATTGCGTCACTTTGAGTGAGTAGGCCTGATTGAGCAAGCTGTACTCGACCTTGAGCGGAGGCGTGTGTCTGGGTTGAATCAATCGTAACTTGATCTGCACGAATGGTGCGACCTTCTTGATCAATCACGACATTGCCCTGTAGAACAGAATCGCCAGTTGGGTTGTAATGCCCATAATCAGCGGTAATCACGGAAGTCGTTGTATTGGAATTACTTGCCTTTGTTTCGGGATTAATTGGTGTAACCCATGTTCCCTGACAAAAAGATGAGCTTAAATAACGATTGTCTCGTAATTGTGCTTCTGGTGCAGATTTGTCGACATAATATTGCTGAAAAAATTTTTCACCAGGATAACTGTCTTGATCTTGGTTTTTTTGGATAGTGGCTTTCAGCTGTTTATTGTCAAGCGTAGAGACAGCATCAGCTGGAGCTGCGAAACCTGATTGGATCGAGCTGCCACACAAGAGTGTCAAAATAGCTGTTGCTAAAGGATTAAATTTAAACTGATGTTTCATTGTCTCATTAACCAGTACGCTAATTCACAATTAATTATTGTCGCATCATAGAGAAAAAGTTGATAAGTGGCTACACTTAAGCTTTCAAAATCTCAGCTAGTTTTAGATTTTATTGCAAATGAATACACAACGTGAACAATTGATACAAACTTGGCTCCAAGCCACTCTCCAATCTGATCAATTCGAGATCAATTATTTGGCTGGAGATGCAAGCTTTCGCCGTTATGCGCGAATTAAGTTACAAAACAAAACATATATGCTGATGGATGCGCCACCTGAAAAAGAAGATTGTGCACCATTTGTAAGTATTGACGAGTTTTTTGACAAAAATGGTGTGCGTGTTCCGCATATCGTTGCTAAAGACCTAACTTTGGGATTGTTACTATTGGAAGATTTTGGTGATGTTGTTCTTTCAACCTTACTAACAGATGAAACTGTTGACCAATACTATGCACAAAGCTTTGAACAGTTGATTGAATTACAAAAAATCGACGGTCTTGAACAACTGCCTGCATACTCTTATGAAAAATTAATGACAGAGATGCGTTTGCTGACAGAGTGGATGTTGCCTTCATTAGATATTCAGCCTACAGAGCAACAGTTAGAAACGATTGAACAAGCTTTTGACTTTTTAGCTGTTGAGGCGACGCATCAGCCACAAGTGATTGTGCATCGTGATTTTCATAGTCGTAACCTCATGAAAATTGACAATGAGCAAGAGCTTGGCGTGATTGATTTTCAGGATGCAGTGATTGGTGCAGATACCTACGACCTGATCTCGATTACCCGTGATGCCTATGTGCAATGGAACGCTGACCGTGTCTATGGTTGGTTTAAAGTGTTCTATGACCTGTTGCCTGAAACTGCAAAAGAAAACCGTAATTTTGAACAGTTCAAGCGTGATGCTGATTTAATGGCGATTCAACGTCACCTTAAGATTTTGGGTATCTTCGTTCGATTGTTTGAGCGTGATGGTAAATCTGGGTACTTAAAAGACTTACCACGAGTAATGTGGTATTTGCTTGAAGAAAGCCAAGGCTATGGTGAGCTGAATGAATTTATGCAGTTTATTCGTGACGTGGTCATGCCTAAATTTATTGCGAAATATGGCGATTACGAGGTTGCAGCATAATGAAAGCGATGATTCTTGCTGCAGGGCTAGGGAATCGCATGCGTCCTCTGACCTTACATACACCTAAACCTTTGCTTGAAGTAGGTGGAAAGCCACTGATTGTTTGGCATATTGAAAAGTTGCAAAAGATTGGTGTTACAGAGATTGTCATTAATACCGCTTGGTTGGGTGAAAAACTGGCAACTACTTTAGGAGATGGCTCAAAATTCGGTGTGACGATTTTGTGGTCTCATGAGGGAGAAGGGCTTGAAACTGCAGGTGGTATTATCAATGCTTTACCATTACTGGGTGATGAACCTTTTATTTTGGTGAATGGTGATGTTTGGACCACGATGGATTTTTCGTCATTATTAAATGTCCATTTGGGAGATAAGCAAGCACACTTAGTATTGGTTGAAAATCCACCGCAGCACCAGAAAGGTGATTTTATCTTGTCTAATAATTTGGCCCATACTTTTGAGCAGGGACAAATAGGTGAAGCCTTAACTTATAGTGGTATTGCAGTATTAGCTCCGCAGATGTTTAATGGTTTGGAAAATGGTAAAAGACCTCTAGCGCCATTGTTAAAGCAAGCGATGCAACAACAACAAGTGTCAGCTGAAAAATTACAAGGGATTTGGGTGGATGTTGGCACACCTGAACGTTTGGAACAGCTAGATCAACAAATTAAGCAAAATAAGTTTTCGTAATAGGTTATTGTCTTATTTACCTTAAATTTGTCTAAGGAAAGACAAAAAACTGAATAGATTGTGCAGTTTATCAGGTTTGAAAATGTTTAACTGCATAATCGTTCAACAAGTCCTACTGTGCCTTGCATCAGAAATGGGTATACTGCACGGCAAGTTTATCGAGATGTCGCACTGTTATGCATCCTTTTTTTCAAGAATTAAAGCAAGGTAGTCAAGCGTTAGGTTTAAACCTAAGTGAGGAAGCGCTAACACTCTTATTGAAATATCAAGATGCTCTCGTGCTATGGAATAAAGCATATAACCTGACAGCGATTCGTGACCCGAAAGAAATGCTGGTTAAACATTTATTAGATAGCTTAAGTATTTTAAATGATTTGCCACAAGGACGTTTATTAGATGTTGGCACGGGTGGTGGAATGCCGGGCATGATCATTGCGTTATGTCAACCAGAGCGCTCGTGTGTATTATTAGATTCAAATGGAAAAAAAATTCGTTTTCTTAAGCAATTTATTGCCGATTTAAAATTGGATAATGTTGTTGCAGTTCAAACACGTGTAGAAAATGAAGACACGATTGATGAGCTTGGTCAGTTTGATGTCATTACTAGTCGTGCATTTGCTTCATTAACTGATTTTGTAGAGGCAGCGCAACCCTATATGCATGAGCAGAGTATTATTGCGGCAATGAAAGGTTTGGTTCCAACTGATGAAATGGAACAGATGAAAGAACAGTATTCATGCAAAGTGATTGAGTTGCGTGTGCCGCGATTAGATGAACAACGTCATTTACTTTTACTTCAACGAATTCAATAAAAAATATTAAGGGTAATCATGGCTCAAATTATTGCGATTGCAAACCAAAAAGGTGGCGTGGGAAAAACCACAACAGCCGTTAATCTTGCTGCTTCTTTGGCGATTTTGAAGAAACGTGTCTTATTGGTTGATATGGATTCTCAAGGTAATGCCACTATGGGGTCTGGCGTTCAAAAGAATGACTTACTTTACTCGATTACCGATGTGTTGTTGGGTGAAGTGCCAATTGAAACAGCAATTCAGAAAGCTGACGTTGGTTATAAAGTTTTAGGTGCAAATCGTGAACTTGCTGGCGTTGAGTTAGCAATTGCCGAGCAAGAAGGGCGAGAGTTTATTCTCAAAAATGCGTTACAAGAAGTAGATTCAGCATTTGATTATATTATTGTAGATTGTGCACCAAGCCTAAGTTTGATAACTGTGAATGCTTTGGCTGCGGTCAATGGTGTAATTATTCCGATGCAGTGTGAATATTATGCTTTGGAAGGTTTGGCAGATTTGACACAAACAATTGATCGTATACAAAAAGCCCTGAATCCAAACTTGGAAATTGTAGGGGTGTTACGTACGATGTATGATGCTCGTAATGCTTTAACCCGTGACGTGTCTGCTGAGTTAGAGCAATATTTTGGTAAAAAGTTATACGAAACGGTGATCCCTCGGAATATTCGTTTGGCTGAAGCGCCAGCACATGGCTTACCAGTGATTTATTTCGAAAAAAGCTCAAAAGGTGCAGTTGCATATTTGAATTTAGCTGCAGAAATGTTGAAGAAAAGTAAAGTGAAAAAAGGAAGTGCTGTATGAGCATCAAAAAACGCGGATTGGCTAAAGGTCGTGGTTTAGATGCACTATTGGGTTCAATTCAAAAAGAGAAATTGCAACTTGAAGCACAGGCTTTGGATCATGGTCAACTCAAGCAAATTGATGTCAATTTACTGAAACGTGGCGAATATCAGCCACGCCGTTTTATTCAAGAACAAGATTTACAGGAACTTGCTTCATCAATTGAGAAGCATGGCGTAATGCAACCGATTGTGATTCGTCCAGTGGATGATGAACAACACCCTTATGAGATTATTGCAGGTGAACGCCGTTGGCGTGCTGCCCAATTAGCAGGTTTGGCTGAAATTCCAGCAATTGTACGTGACTTAAATGACCAAGTCGCAATCGCATTGGCGTTAATTGAAAACATTCAGCGACAAGATCTCAATCCAATTGATCAAGCGGTAGCTTTGCAGCGTTTCCATGATGAATTTGGTTTAAGTCATCAAGAAATCGCAGATACAGTAGGTAAGGCTCGTACTACGGTGAGTAACTTATTGCGGTTATTAAGTTTGGCTGATCCAATTAAGGACTTAATGCAACAAGGTCAACTTGATATGGGACATGCTCGTGCCATTCTGACCCTAAAAGCAAAAGAGCAAATGGATGTTGCTAAAATCGTAATTGAAAAAGCATTATCAGTGCGTCAGACTGAACAGTTAGTACGTGAGTGGAGTGAACCAAAGCCTGCAAAGGAAAAGGTGCAGGTTTCTCCTGATATTGAACAATTGACTCAGAAACTATCGGAACGTTTTGGAGCAAATGTTAAAATTGACCATAACCAAAAAGGTAAAGGAAAAATGGTCATTCATTATCACTCATTGGATGAGTTGGATGGAATTTTAAATATTTGTTTACCTAACTAATATTTAAGGTGCGTCCTTTTATATTTTAAATATTATTGGGGAATAATATGTGGGAACTTGTGAAAGCGGGTGGTTGGTTAATGCTACCGCTTATTCTCTCATCAATTTTTACGGTTGCTATTACAATTGAGCGATATATTCGCTTAAGACGGTCACAAGTTTTACCTCAAGCATTACTGGTTCAAGGCTCAAATGTGGATAATGTTATTTCACATTTAGAGCAAAAAGACGTTGTAAAAAGTCCGTTAGGTCGTATTTTAAAAGCTGGTTATGATCATCAAGATCAAGGTGAGCAGTTTGCGCGTGCACAAATGGAAGCAACAGCTTCGCAAGAAATCAGCTATCTAGAAAAAAATATTAACTTTTTAGGTACATTGAGCGCGATTGCACCCTTGCTTGGTTTGTTAGGAACAGTACTTGGTATTATTGAATCGTTTTTAGTGATTGATATCGGTTCTGCTGGAAATGCAAGCATGATGATGCCTGGTATCTCTAAAGCATTGATTACTACGGCTGTAGGTATGCTGATAGCGATTCCAGCAATGATTGCTTATCGTTATTTTCAACGTGTAGTACATGAATATATTGCTGAGTTAGAACAACAATCAACATTATTTCATGCTGCACTTTTCTACAAAAAAGCACCTCATGTGCAAGAAAATCGCCGTGCAAGCTGAGCATAGGTGACTTTATGAAATTTAAACGTTCTCAAGTTGAAGATATTCATATCAATTTGACGCCAATGATTGACTGTATGTTATTCATTTTGGTGTTTTTATTATTATCTACCACATTTAGTCAGCAAAGCCGTATAAATCTTACTTTACCAGATGCTCAAGGTGTTCCACCTAAACAATTCGATCACAAAATTGAAATCATGGTAGACTCCACGGGACATTATTCTGTGAATGGTCAAGCATTATCGACCAAAGATAGTGCCGATCTCAGTACTGCGATTAAACAGGCTGCACAGGATCGTCGTGATTTTATGTTTATTATTGCAGCTGATGCAAAAGCAAAACATGAAGATGTGATTCGTGTAATGGATGTGGCAGGTCAACTCGGCTTTGTTAATGTCAATATTAGCACCAAAGTTCCAACTAGAGGTTTTACTGAGTGAATCAGGATTTTAAGGTTTATGTCCGTTTAATATCATATTTAAAATCTTATTGGGGCGTTGCCTTATTTGTCTTACTTGGTTTTGGAATCAACGCTGCGACAGAGGTTTCTGTCGCAAAGTTATTGAAATATATTATTGATGCAATCCAAAATGGTAGTCGCGAAAATTTAGATTGGTTCCCGGCCTTAATTGTCTTACTTATGTTTTTCCGTGGCCTTGGTTTGTTCTTAGGTGGATACTTTTCAGCAGTTATTTCACGTAGTTTGGTATTTAGTATTCGTCAAGAAGTTTATGCTAAATTACTGCGCTTACCTGCGCAATATTATCTTGATAACAGTGCAGGTCATATCAGTGCAAAATTGATGTATAACGTCGAACAACTCACAGCAGCATCATCTGAATCTCTACAAACATTAGTTAAAGATGGTTTAATTGTTATTGGTTTGTTGAGTTATTTACTCTATACCAACTGGCGTTTGACTCTATGTATCGTGGTTTTCATGCCTTTCATTGGGATATTGGTCAGAATCGCATCTAAGAAAATGCGTAAGTTGTCAATTCAAGTGCAAAACACGATGGGCGATGTGAACCATGTGGTACAAGAAACGATTAATGGAAACTCGGTGGTTAAGAGTTTTACGGGTGAGGTTTTTGAGCAGCAACGTTTTTACAAATCTTCTGAGGAAAACCTTCGTCGTGGCCTAAAAATGGTTGTGGTGCAGAATATTAATAGCCCGATCATACAATTACTATTGTCTATGGCAATGGCAATTATTTTATGGTTAGCGCTTCGCCCACAGGTTTTAGGTGACACCTCAGCAGGAGAGTTTGTTTCCTACATTACTGCGGCGGGTCTGATCTCTAAACCAGTGAAGAATTTAACTGATATTAATGAGAAACTTCAGCGTGGTTTGGCAGCAGCGCATTCGGTATTTGAACTGCTTGACATGCCAGAAGAAGAAAATAATGGTCAGCTTAAGCCGGTTTTGAAAGGCAATATTAAATTTGATCATGCTAATCTGCGTTATACAGATGGTACGCATGCGATTAAGGATTTTTGTCTAGATATTGAAGCAGGTCAGACCATTGCTTTGGTTGGTCGATCTGGTGCAGGGAAAACCTCATTAGTAAATATGCTGCCGCGTTTTCAAGAATTAAGTGAAGGGCAAATTTATTTTGATGATATTCCTGTACAAGAGATAGAGCTTTCTTATCTTCGCTCACAAATTGCGACAGTCAATCAACAAGTTGTGCTATTCAATCGTTCAGTGCGTGACAATATTGCTTATGGTCAGCTTCAGGATTCAAGTGATGAGCAGGTGGTTGCAGCTGCAAAAGCTGCTTTTGCGCATGACTTTATTATGAATTTGCCACAGGGTTACGACACAATACTTGGTGCGCAAGGTTTAAATCTTTCAGGCGGTCAGCGTCAACGTATTGCGATTGCCAGAGCAATCTTAAAAGATTCTCCAATTTTAATCTTAGATGAAGCAACCAGTGCGCTTGATAATGAGTCTGAATACTTCATCCAACAAGCTTTTGATGAAGCGATGCAAGGCCGTACGACGATAGTGATTGCGCACCGTTTATCTACAGTTGAAAATGCAGATCTTATTGTGGTAATGGACAAAGGACAAATTATCGAGCAGGGTACACATACTGAGTTGCTAGATAAACATGGCGTGTATTATCAATTGCATCAACGTAATTTTGAGGAAAATTAATAATGTCTATTGCGCAACACGTACAAGATGCTTGGAATAAAAAAGCGTCGTGGTTGATCGTGTTGCGTCCTTTATCATTATTGTATCGCTTAGTTTTTGAATTAAATAAAACCTTATATACGATTGGTTTTAAGAAAAAATACACAGCCCCAATTCCTGTGATGATTATTGGTAATATTACGGTTGGAGGAAGTGGGAAAACACCTTTATTAATTCAGCTCGTTAAATATTTACAGCAACAAGGTGTTCGTGTTGGAGTAATTAGTCGAGGATATGGTGGCAAAGGACCTTTTCCAGTTTTGGTGAATGCTTTGTCTGAACCAGATATTGCTGGTGATGAGCCGTGCCTAATCGTTCAATCTACTCATGTACCCATGGCGGTTGGGCCAAATCGTCAAGCATCAATTGAATTATTATTGAAATCTGAAAAACTCGATTTAATTATTAGCGATGATGGTTTGCAGCATTGGGCATTAGCACGTCAAATTGAATGGATTGTTCTAGATCAAAATCGTGGTTTGGGGAATGAAAAGTTGTTGCCTGAAGGGTATCTACGTGAGCCTAAATCACGCCTAAATAGAAGTACGGTTATTGAACATACTAAAATTGCCCAATCACAAAGGAATATGCATTTAGCGATTGGTCAGCCATATCTGTTAAATTTAAATAAAGATTTAAATGTGTTTGATCCAAATCAGTATTTTAATGTGGTTGTTGGTATTGGCTTCCCACAACGATTTTATCAAACTTTAAATCAATTGAATGTGAAGCAATATCAAACACATGAGTTTGCTGATCATTATGATTATCAGATCGATGATCTCACCTTCAATAATCAAGATGCAATTATTACCACAGAAAAAGATGCGGTAAAGCTTAAGGTTTTATTGAAACAATACCCAGAATTTAATATTCCGATTTGGGTTGTGCCTGTTGAAGCGGTTTTATCTGCAGACTGTTATGATTTATTGAAACAACAATTGCAACAAGTCGGTATCCAATTTTCTTAGAGTTCTAAAATGAAACATATTGTTATTCCTGCTCGTTTTGCGAGTTCACGTTTACCTGCAAAACCACTTTTGCTTATTCATGGTCGTCCAATGATTTTGCGTGTGGTAGATCAAGCGAAGAAAGTTGCAGGTTTTGATGATTTATGTGTTGCGACTGATGATGAGCGTATTGCAGAAGTGTGTCGTTCGGAAGGAATTGATGTGGTTTTAACCAGTGCCGATCATCCGTCAGGCACAGATCGTTTGAGTGAAGTTGCTCGTCTAAAAGACTGGGCAGAAAACGATATTATTGTCAATGTACAGGGTGATGAACCATTACTTCCTGCTCAATTGGTTCAACAAGTTACTCAGCTTTTAGTTGATCAACCGCATTGCTCAATGTCTACTTTATGCGAGCCTATTCACGTATTAGATGAATTCCAGCGCGATAGTATCGTCAAAGTCGTGATGAGTAATCGTAAAGAAGCATTATATTTTAGTCGAGCAACTATTCCTTATGATCGTGATGGTGCAAAATTACAGCAGCCAAAGCTGCATGATCGTGCTTTTCGTCATCTGGGTTTATATGCATATCGTGTGAAATTGTTGCAAGAATATGTGTCATGGGAACAAGGCGATCTTGAAAAATTAGAAAGTCTTGAACAATTACGCGTATTAGAAAATGGTCATCGTATTGCGATCGATATTGCTGAAGCCAATCTGCCTCCGGGTGTAGATACACAAGCTGATCTAGAGCGTTTAAATGCGCTACCAGTAAGTTTATTTGAATAATTATGATGAGTATGCAGTCAACAACCGTTTATCCTTGGCACAAGCAGACATGGGTGTTGTTGACAACACGTTTTCCCGATATAGGTCATGGTTTACTTTTTTATGGTAAACATGGCTGCGCGAAACATCAATTTACTGAGCGTTTTGTGGCATGGGTATTATGTTTAAACAAACAAGCCGAACAAGCTTGTGGTGAATGTACAAGTTGTCTTTGGTTGAAGTCTAATACACATCCTCGCTATGTCCATATCACCACAGATGAAGAAAATAAAAAGCAAAATGCCAAGATAAAAATCGAAAAGATTCGTGATTTATTACCATTTGTTCAACAGACTGGTGATGGATGGCGAGTCGTTGTGATTGAGCCAGCGGAGGCTTTGAATATAGCATCCGCAAATGCATTGTTAAAGACTTTAGAGGAACCTGGAGAAAGGGTTATTCTGATTCTATTGGCCGATCATTACTTGAAATTACCAGCAACGATTCGAAGCCGTTTGCAGCATTTCGCTTTAGATCGTCTAGATACCCAAGATGCACAACAATTTATTCAGCAGCAAATAGCGAATATTTCAGCTGAACACATTGATTTGTTGCTTAATCTCGCAAATGGTATGCCATTGACTGCCGTTGAAATTAATCAGAGCGATTGGTTGCATAAAAGAGATTTATTCTTGAAAGATTGGTTTAAGTTGGTCTCAGAAAAAAATATGCCTTTAAGTTATTCAAGCAAGTGGTCAAAAGAGTTGAGTTTCTCTGAATTTATGACAATGTTTGAATATTTATTGGCCGATTTAGTCGCTATAAAATTAAATCAATCTTTGAGAAATAAAGACTTAGATTTAACACAGCTTGCACAGCTTTATGACTTGGAAATCTTATTTCAAATTTATTCTGACCTGCAACAGAAAAAATTGATGGTTGAGCAAAATGTACAAACACAGTTGGTACTAGATCAGTTGTTTATTCAATTGATGCATGTGGTTTAGATAGGGAATTAAAATCTTTTATGTTGATTGAATGCTTGATTTTGTAATAGCCAAAAAGCATTTGCTTTCGTTATGGTGATCACCTCTGAAATCGTGATTCATCGAAGGCTATATTTGTTTAAATAAAAACCATTTTTGTTTGTTTTCGAACAGTTTTCCTCAAACATTATTTGTTGTTTGTCGGATTGTTTCCTATAATTAAAATAGCAGTAATTATAGTTTTTTAAATTGACGGTAGAAAATATTGAATTTGAGAGGCATGCAAATATGCTTAAAAATTTACTAATGCTATGAAAATATAGATATTTCAAACTATTTGTATTTGACAGGGGAATGTTATGCAACCACAAATGATGGGCGGAATTATACAGGTCAATATTCCTGATAAAGCAACTTTGCAATCAAGTTATATGCCTTTTGTGCAAGGTGGAGGTTTATTTGTTTCCACGAAACAAGCCGTAAAAATGGGACAGGAAGTTTTTGTTTTAGCGACTTTACCAGAGCAGTCACAAAAAATCCCATTAACGGGTAAGGTGATTTGGATTTCGCATAAACAAACACATTTTAAACCACAAGGTTTTGCAATTCAGCTTGCTGGTGAAAAAGGTGTGTATTACAAAAATGAAGCTGAGAAATTATTGGCTGGTTCAAAAGCGATGGATCGCCCAAGTTTTACAATGTAAGTGATAGGAAATAAGCGTGTTTGTTGATACCCATTGTCATTTAACGATGTTAGATCTGAGTCCTTACGATGGGAGTTTAGATCAAGCGCTTGCCCAAGCTCGCCTTGCAGGTGTTTCAAAATTTATGGGCATCTCAGTTGATTTAGATGATCATATTAAATTGGCTGAAATCGCCTCTCGACATGATGACGTGGGTTATTCTGTAGGTGTTCATCCATGCGAGGATGATCATATTATGGCGCAAGCAACAACAGACTACCTCGTAGAGCTAGCACAGTCTGATAAGGTATGGGCATTAGGGGAAACAGGTTTAGATTATTATCACAGTACAGATTTTATTGCAGAACAGAAACGATGTTTTGCCCGTCATATTCATGCATCAAAAATTGTAAAAAAACCTGTGGTTGTGCATACACGATCAGCCAAACACGATACCGTCGATATTATAAGAGCAGAGCAGTCCACACATGGTATTTTGCATTGTTTCACCGAAGATTGGGAAACAGCGAAGGCTGTTTTAGATTGTGGTTACTATATTTCTTTTTCTGGTATTGTTTCATTCAAAAATGCACAAGAATTACGTGATGTAGCTAAACAAGTGCCGCTTGATCGGTTGTTAATTGAAACGGATAGCCCATATTTAGCACCTATGCCTTATCGGGGTAAAACCAATGAGCCTAAATATGTGCCTTATGTTGCAAAGGCGTTAGCGGATGTATATAACAAGTCAGTTGAAGAAATAGGTATGATTACCACACAGAATTTTGAGAATCTTCTTCGTTTGAAGTAAACGGTTTAGTTGTATTAGCAAAGAGAGTTATCACGTGAAAATGGATCGCCAAGCTCAGTTTAGAGCACGAGAAGCCTTAATTTTTCAGATCGCTGAGCAACTCCTATTAGAAAATGGTGAAGCAGGCATGACTTTGGACGCTTTAGCGGCGGAATTAGATCTTGCTAAAGGCACATTATATAAGCACTTTCAGAGCAAAGATGAATTGTATATGTTGCTGATTATTCGTAATGAACGAATGCTGCTCGAAATGATTCAGGATACAGAGAAAGCTTTCCCTGAGCATCTAGCTTTTTTCATGCTACACCATTTACATCATCCTGAACGTACTGCTTTATTTCATCAAATTGAAGAACGCCTCTCTACGACGGGTCAAGGTATTCAGTTATTATTTAGTGAATTGTATAAAGTTCGTCGTCAACGTTTACGTATTATCATTCGTATGACAGAAAGTTATTTATTAGATATAAATAGCACGATGACAACGCGTGATTATTTGGCTTCGATCTGGTCTCTGACTTATGGTGCAGCAGTTATTCTGAATTCGAGCTTTTATCAGCGTTATTTAGGTTCACGTGATAGTTTACGTGTGGCTTATATTGATCAAGCTTTAGGTTTGCCAAAACAAATTGAATATTTAGCGAATGGCTGATAAATAAAATGAAATCACCACATAGATTACAACAAGGTTTTACCCTCATTGAGATCATGGTGGTGATTGTAATCATGACGATTATGACATCTTTGGTTGTTCTGAATATTGGTGGTGTAGATCAACGTCGAGCGATGCAAGCCAGAGAAATGTTTATACTTGATTTAAAAAAGATTAATAAAGAATCAACGGATCAAGCTAAAGTTTTTGCCTTAAATACTCAAAATGCGACTGACGTTGCACCATTTCGCTATAATTTGTTTGAGTATCATGATCAGAGCCATGAGCAAATTCAGCAAGCTGATCGGACGTGGCAGCCGTATAAAGAGTTTAAACTTCGAGAGCTACCGACTAGCGTATCTTTTAGTATTCAAACTTTAAATGCTGAAGAATATCGAAAAGCGAGAAATGAGGACTTATTAGGTGGTAAAGCACCGCAACTCATATGGTTTGGCAATGGTGAAGTTAAGCCTGTCCGTATTCAATTTTATTATGAGCAACAGCCAATTGGACATGAGTTTGAAATAGATCATTTGGGTAAAATAAATGAAGAAGATTAAAGCATTTACCCTGTTGGAAGTAATGGTTGCGTTAGCGATATTTGCAGTTGCTGCAATTGCATTAACAAAAATTGCCATGCAATATACACAATCTACATCGAGTGCGATTTTGCGAACAAAAGCACAGTTCGTTGCAATGAATGAGGTTGCAATGATGGAAATGAATCAAGAATGGTTGGATGGAACGCAATCGAAACAGGTGACTTCTCAAGGCGAGACTTGGCAGATTGATAAAAAAGCACAGGCTACAATTAGCCCCAAAATACAACGTATCGAATTACAAGTAAGTTTATTTAATACTGAGCAAGGTAAAGTTGAAGCGGGCATCACCAATATGGTGTTTTTTAATTATCCAGCAAAAGCTAAAACATGATGAAAATTAAAAAGGGTTTTACCCTTGTTGAATTGCTGGTTGCAATTGCTATTTTTGCCGTACTTTCAATGCTTGGTTGGAAAGTTTTTGATTATTTATTAAAAGTCAAAGATCGTAATGCAGAGCATGAAACACATTTATTTGCGTTACAAGATGCCTATCAGCAGATTCTAAGAGATAGTCTGCAAATTATTCCATTAACGGCAAATGATGGTCGACAATTACAAGCCGCTTTGGTGCTAAATGATCGTGGTTTTATGTTTAGTAAAGCAGGGGTGTCCGATCCGTTGAAACAAGGTTTGTCACCTTATGAACGTATTGAATATCGCTACGATTCAACACAGAAAAAAGTTTATCGACTCAAATATTCAAATCTAAATATTCCAAATCGAGTACAACCCATCTCCAGTACCTTATTAGAAAATGTAGATCAATTTAAAGTAGTCGTCATGAATCCACAGGAACTGACACAATGGCCTGAAAATATTGGTGATCCTAATAATATTAATGAGTTAAAAAAATTACCATTAGGCATAAAAATACAGCTTAGTGTTGCAGGTACGGATTACGAGTGGATCTATAGTCTACTGAATGCAAATCAATTGTTGGGAAATAACTCACCACCATGAAAAACTATTCATCTCAGCGTGGCGTAGCTTTATTAACGATTTTAGTCATGGTTGCTTTAGCAACGATTTTGGCTGCAACAATTGCAAAACGACAAACCAATACCGCTGAAAATACGGGCTATTTGATGCGTCAGGATCAATCGTTATTGTATGCAAAAAGTGCAGAAGCTTTTTTTTCAGAGTTACTCATTCAAGATAGCGATAATGGTAGTAGTATTGATCATTTACAGGAAAACTGGGCAAAACCGATGCCATCATTTCCCGTAGAAGATGGATCAGTCTCAGGAAAACTACTAGATGAGTCAGGAAAGTTTAATCTAAATAATTTGGTTAAGGCTGATGGCAATCAAGTTGATGATTCTGCTCGACGTTGGTTTGAAAAGTTATTGCAACGTGTAGGTCTGCCTGCTGAACTCAGTCAAGCTGTGATTGATTGGCAAGACACAAATGATGAAGTGACTGGCGCAATGGGTGCGGAGAGTAGCTATTACCAAGGACTAGATCCTGCATATTTAACGCCGAATACCAAGTTTCATAGTATAGAAGAATTAAAACTTGTACGAGGTTTTGAAGGCAAAAACTACGATTTGATCAAACCTTATGTCACGGCATTACCTGAACAGACGAAGGTGAATATGAATACAGCACCTGCATTACTATTAGCCAGTATTGATCCTAAAGTAGATGTCAAAGCTATCGAACAACAATTAAAAATCAAGGAAACTGAGTTAACGCATTTTAATAATGTAGATGATTTATGGAAATTAAGTGCTTTTTCTGGGATTGATGAGCAGAGTAAAACCGATGCTGCGTCTTTATTAGATAGTAAATCAAATTATTTTACGGCTCAAATTGAAGTGATGCTAAGTGAGCGTAAGCGCCAATTTAACAGCTTAATGATGAGAAAAGATAAACAAGTGATTGTGTATTCAAGAAGTCTTGCACCATTCTAGTCTTTGTATAGATTGGATTATTGAATAGTCACAAGGCTTAAAATCAATCCCACCGATGATTTTTTTGCTTTATAATAAAATCTGTTTGCAGATATAGATCAGCTTGGTGCATGTTAATTCGTAAATTATTTAAGTTTGAAAATGCTCATATTGTACGTAATTGTACATCAGATCGCTGTAAGCGTTCGATTCACGGGCATAGTTATAAAGTTGAATTACTGTTAAAAGCCTCAAGATTAGATCATGGGCAAATGGTCTATGATTTTGGTTTATTAAAAGGTGTGATTAAAGAGCTTTTTGACAGTTTTGATCACGCAATTTGTTATTGGCAAAAAGATGATCCTGAATATATTCAAGCGTGTAAAACTTTTAGTGCACGTTGGGTTGCCTTGCCAGTTTCACCATCAGCTGAACAGTTTTCAAGGATTTTCTTTTATCTAGCGCAACAGGTGCTCGCTTCAACCACAACACAGAATGGTGAAGGTGATGTCGAAGTTTATTCTGTGATCGTGCATGAAACTGATACAGGTTACGCCCAAAGTTTTTTAGAAGATATTGAAAATGAGCAAATGGGTTTACTTAGCCTAGACCAAATTATTTTTTCAGAGCAAGTACAAGTTGAGTGGAGTGATCCTCAAATGTACGAAAATCTGAAAAATGGAATTAAATTCCAAAATCCAAATGTAGAGTTACAAGTTAACATTTAGGTCAGCAAGATTTAAATGTTGGAGTCGTTATTTCAAGGAATGTTGATGCAATTTACTGAACAGCAGCAGGAAAAACTTAATAAAGTTCAGTTGGATGAGTCATGGAAAATCTCTTTGTCAGAATTTCTACTCAGTCAGAAAATGGATCATTTAAGAGAGTTTCTACAGCAACAAATCCTTGCTCAGAAAACGATTTATCCACCTAGCAAGCAAATTTTCAATGCATTGAATACAACCCCGTTACAGGATGTAAAAGTCGTGATATTGGGTCAAGATCCATATCATGGCCCTAATCAAGCCAATGGTCTAAGCTTTTCTGTACAAAGAGGGGTTGCATTACCACCATCTTTGCGTAATATTTTTCATGAATTGCATACTGATCTCACAGTGCCGATTTCACGTCATGGGGATTTAAGTAAATGGGCTGCTCAAGGGGTATTGCTATTAAACAGTGTACTCACTGTTGAAGCAGGACAGCCAACTTCTCATCAAAAACAAGGCTGGGAAGAATTTACTGATGCTGTAATTGATGTGTTAAATGAACAGCGTGAGCATGTTGTGTTTATCTTATGGGGTGCTTATGCACAACGTAAAGGACAGCGCATTGATCGAAATAAACATCTAGTGTTAACAGCAGCTCATCCATCACCGCTTGCTGCAAACCGAGGTGGTTTTTTTGGCTGTAAAGTATTTTCTAAAACAAATCATTATTTGAAACAACATGGCATTGAGCCAATAGACTGGCAACTGGACGCATAATGACTTCTCCCGATTTAAATAGTTATCACCCAGATTTAATCATCGAAAACGCTAAAAATGGTTGGCGTATTGTTCGTTTAAACCGACCAAAATCTTTACATGCACTTGATGAGTCAATTGTGAGCGCTTTATTGAAAGTATTTGAATATTTTCATGAAGATGACAGTGTTAAAGCAATTTGGTTTGATTCAACCACACCGAAAGCATTTTGCGCAGGTGGTGATGTTCGTAAACTCCGTCAACTCGTCATTAATAATGAAGTAGATACGGCAAATAAGTTTTTTGAACAAGAATATGCGCTTGATTTATTGCTTCATAACTATGCTAAGCCAATTGTAGTTTGGGGTGAAGGTTATGTCATGGGTGGTGGTTTAGGCCTATTCATGGCTGCGCCATTCCGTCTAGTTACACCTTATTCACGTCTTGCAATGCCTGAAATCAATATTGGTCTCTATCCTGATGTAGGAGGAAGTCGTTTCCTTGCAGATCGTGGTCAAATTGGGCTGTTTACAGGTTTAACGGGTTCAATCATGACTTCAGCTGGTGCTTTTAGCATTGGTTGGGCAACTCATATTTGTGAGGCACAGCGAGATAATGTTCTTCAAAAAGTTTTGAATGTGGATTGGAATCATTATCCTGCGGGTGCTTTCCGTGCAATCGATGATACTTTAAATAGTCTACATCGCCCTGTATCATCAGGTCCGTTACAAAATTCAATCGATGTGATTCATAGCGTATGTCGTGGTCAAAGTTTTGAGTATGACTATCAAGCGATTATTGGTTTGAGTGATGCAAGTAGTGATTGGTTACGTCAGGCAAGTGAGAATCTGCAAAAAGGTTCTCCAAGTACTGCTGCGATTACATGGTTGCTATGGCAATGGGGTAAGCAAGGACATGCTTGGGATGAAGTTTTTGCACTAGAATCACAAATCTCTGATTGGAAAATCCGCCATCCAGATTTTGTTGAGGGTGTCCGTGCACGTTTAGTTGATAAAGACTTATCACCAGAATGGAAAGCAGCGGAAAAGATTACATTGAAAGATATTTTATCTGATTGTGCTCCAGTAACTACAATTGATAGTTGGAATGCTTTATTAAGACAATATGGTGTTATTGCTTAAAATCGATGAGTATAGACGTCACAACTTCAGAAAACTTTAATGATGAATATTGGATGCAGCTTGCTTATGAGCAAGCTGCACTAGCTGCTTCGCAGGGTGAAATTCCTGTTGGAGCGGTGATAGTGAGTCAAGAGAAAGTTATTGGTGCTGGTTATAATGCACCAATTAAACAATCTGATCCTACCGCTCATGCTGAAATTCAAGCTTTACGTGCAGCCTGTCAATCATTGAATAACTATCGTTTACCAGATGATGCCATATTATATGTGACGCTTGAACCTTGTACGATGTGTGTTGGCGCACTCATTCATGCTCGTGTCAAAAAAGTAGTGTTTGCTACGACAGAGCCTAAGGCTGGTTCGTTGGTCAGTGCTCGACAATTATTAGAAAATGGCTATTACAATCATAAATTCGTATTTGAACAAGGTTGTATGCAAGCTGAATGTTCATTGCAATTAAGTGAATTTTTTAAACAAAGACGAGAAGAAAAAAAGAAAACTCGGCTATTAAAAACGTCCTTAAATGATTAAAAATGTCTCATTAGTTGTGGCAAACTATGCCTCCGAAGATTTTATCTAAATCAAAAAGGCAAAGTTATGCGTAACGCAATCACCATACAAAAAGAATTCAACGCACCAATTTCTGAAGTTTTTGACTTATTGTCAAAGCACGCAACTTATAGTAAAGCATTTGCTCCTTTACAAGTTGTACGTGTAAAAGATTCTGCTGATCCTCAGCGTCCAGATGGAATCGGTTCAATTCGCCGTATGGGCTTTGGACCAATCAAGCCTCTTCAAGAAGAAATCACATTACTAGAAGAGAATAAGCGTATTGAATATAAATTGATTAATAATCCTTTGGTTAAACACCATCTCGGGCAAATTGATTTTAAAGAAATCACACCGTTTATTACTTTAGTGACTTACAAGATTGAATTTACAGCAAAAGCGCCTTTTGTAAGTAAATTAGTTCTTGCACAACTCAAAGCAGCGATTACACTAGGTTTTTCAAAATTAGCGAAGTCAGTTGCTTCATAAGAGACGGGAATGACAGTTCATATTATTACGATTGATGGTCCTAGTGGTTCTGGTAAAGGGACCTTGGCAGCCAAAATAGCTGCTTATTATGGTTTTAATCTATTAGACTCTGGTGCTTTATATCGTTTACTCGGGCTGTCATTATTTCAACATGGCTTACTTGATCAAATCGACTATAATTTAGGTCAATGCGTTGAATACGCAACGAATTTAGATATTGAATTTAAAACGACTGAGGCTGCGACCCTTGTTTTACTAGAAGGTGTAGATGTCACAAATACCATTCGTACTGAACAGGTCGGAGAATATGCCTCTAAAGTTGCAACTGTTCCTGAATTAAGAAAAGCATTATTTGCGCGCCAACGTGCATTTATTCAAGCCCCTGGTTTGGTAGCTGATGGACGAGATATGGCGACATCAATTTTTCCAGAGGCTCAAGCTAAAATATACTTAACAGCATCGGCTGAATCTCGAGCAGAGCGTAGAGTAAAACAGTTGCAGGGTATGGGTCTTGATGCTAAAATAAACGACATTTTATCTAACATACAGGCTAGAGATAAAAGAGATATGGAGCGAGCTGTTGCTCCGCTCAAGCCAGCTGAAGACGCGTATATCATTGATAGTTCTACAATAGACATCAATGAAGTATTTCAGTTAATGGTGAACTATATCGATAGCTGTA
This sequence comes from Acinetobacter sp. WCHA39, assembly GCF_002165385.1. Classification (NCBI taxonomy): domain Bacteria; kingdom Pseudomonadati; phylum Pseudomonadota; class Gammaproteobacteria; order Moraxellales; family Moraxellaceae; genus Acinetobacter; species Acinetobacter sp. WCHA39. The sequence goes on along the minus strand of NZ_NHRP01000004.1, from coordinate 108,216 downwards.
TTCAATAGATAGACCATTTTATTTTCAGTTGAAGCATTGCTTGATCAGATTTTTTGGACAATGTAACAACTTAACTAAACCGGCCTTGTCTGATCCAAGACCGCGGACTTTATCAGGTATATCATGACCGAATCTTTTGCAGCCCTCTTTGAAGAAAGTGAATTAAACCTCAACGTTGAAAAGGGTGCAGTCATCCAAGGTACTGTTGTTAGTATCGATTCTGACTGGGTTACTGTTGACACTGGCCTTAAATCTGAAGGCGTAGTTGACCGTGCTGAATTTTTAAATGAACAACGTGAACTTGAAGTTCAAGTTGGCGATACTGTTGACGTAGTTGTTGAAGCGCTTGACAACGGTATGGGTCAAACAGTTTTATCACGTGAAAAAGCGAAACGTGCTGAAACTTGGACTAAACTTGAGAAAATCTTTGAAGACGGCGAAATCGTTACTGGTGTTATCTCTGGTAAGGTTAAAGGTGGTTTCACTGTTGACATCGGTCCTGTACGTGCATTCTTACCAGGTTCTTTAGTTGACACTCGTCCTATCCGTGACACAACTCACCTTGAAGGTAAAGAGTTAGAGTTCAAAGTAATCAAACTTGATGCTAAGCGTAACAACGTTGTAGTTTCTCGTCGTGCAGTTATGGAAGCTGAATCTTCAGCTGACCGTGAAGCATTACTTGCTCAACTTGAAGAAGGTCAAACAGTTACAGGTACTATCAAGAACCTTACTGATTACGGCGCGTTCGTTGACCTTGGCGGTATCGATGGTCTTCTACATATCACAGATATGGCTTGGAAGCGCATCAAGCACCCTTCAGAAGTTGTTGAAGTTGGTCAAGAAGTTACTGTTAAAGTACTTAAATTTGACCGCGAGCGTAACCGCGTATCTTTAGGTCTTAAGCAATTAGGCGAAGATCCATGGTTAGCGATCATGAGCCGTTACCCTAAAGGTTCTATCGTTAAAGCACGTGTAACTAACTTAACTGACTACGGTTGCTTTGCAGAAATCGCTGAAGGCGTTGAAGGCTTAGTACACGTTTCAGAAATGGACCACACAAACAAAAACATCCACCCATCTAAAGTTGTTCAGATCGGTGACGAAGTTGATGTTATGGTTCTTGAAGTTGACGAAGAACGTCGTCGTATTTCATTGGGTATCAAACAAACTCGTGCTAACCCATGGGAAGAGTTTGCTAAAGCAAATGAAAAAGGCGAAAAAGTTTCTGGTACGATCAAGTCAATCACTGATTTCGGTATCTTCATCGGTTTATCTGGTGGTATCGACGGTTTAGTACATTTATCTGACATTTCTTGGAACGAACAAGGCGAAGAAGCTATCCGTCGTTACAAGAAAGGTGACACAGTTGAAGCAGTTATCTTATCTGTAGACGCTGAAGGTAACCGTATCAGCCTTGGTATCAAGCAATTAAACAGCGATCCATTCAATGATTTCTTAGCTGCGAACGAGCGCGGTGCTTTAGTTAAAGGTACTGTAACTGCTGTTGATGCTAAAGGTGCTACAGTTAAATTAGCTGATGACATCGAAGCAACGCTTAAAGCTTCTGAAATCAACCGTGACCGCGTTGAAGATGCAACTAAATTCTTAGAAGTTGGTCAAGAAGTTGAAGCGAAGATCATCAACGTTGATCGTAAATCTCGCTCTATCAACTTGTCTATCAAAGCGAAAGACGAAGCTGAAGAGAAAGAAGCTGTGAACAATGCTCGTCAAGCAGCAGCAGCTCAAGTTTCAGAAGCTAATGGTCCTAAGACTATTGGTGATTTGATTAAAGCTCAAATGAAGTAATTTGTTAAAAGGTACATTTCTTGTAACAGAGATGTACCTTTTTATACAAAAATACTGCAAACGGTAGCGTAGTATCGATGTACTGCGCTACCGTTTTGTATTTAAACAGGTTATTATTAAAATATTGAAAAGTAGCAATAATTAAAGAGGTCAACGATGACTACTGACGCACTTAACAAATCTGATTTGATTGAACGGATTGCCCTTAAAAACCCTCATTTGGCAGAACCGTTGGTCGAAGATGCAGTTAAAATTATGATTGATCAAATGATTGAAGCACTTTCGAGTGGCGATCGTATTGAGATTCGTGGTTTTGGCAGTTTTGCATTACATCATCGTGAGCCACGTTTAGGGCGTAATCCTAAAACTGGTAAATCAGTTGATGTTGCAGCAAAAGCTGTACCGCATTTCAAACCAGGTAAAGCACTTCGTGATGCAGTAAACGAGACTTTTGATTAATAAAAAATTGAGGTGTTCATGCGTTATATTCTTATAGCATTACTCATCGCTATTTTTGGTTATTCACTTGCTCTAGTTTTACAAAATCCAGCAGAATTAGAAGTAAACCTATTGTTTACTCAAGTTCCTGCAATGCGTTTAGGTTTATTGCTTTTATTGACTTTGGCATTAGGTGTCGTGGTCGGTTTGCTTCTAGGTGTTCAAGTATTTCGTGTTTTCCAAACGAATTGGGAAATTAAACGATTACGTAAAGATATTGACCACCTCAGAAAAGAGCAGATCCAACTTGCTCAGCAAGCAGCCGCAGAAGCTGCTGCAAGCGTAAGACATGAAAAAACTGTTTTAGATGTTTATCCGAATGATAAGATCTAATAGTTGAATTGCTATTTAGTATTGAAAATGGCTATTTCACAATTGAAGTAGCCCTTTTAGTTTTTGATTAAAAAACACTTAATTAATTTTAATTTCATTTTTCAAGTTCAATTCAAGCTGATCCATAAATTGATTAAAAGCATTAAAACTTTTTTCTACTACGATTAATGCAATTTCATTCATTTCTCGCGTTATAGGCATGTTTTCAAAAACGTTTGATTCGAGACCAAGCCTATTAATTCGTAAGATAGTTTACGGCTAGGTGATATGTCATCACACCAAATAAATCTAAGGGTGTTGGTAAGTTCTTGTTTATTGTTGAGCTCGAGTGTTTTTAGATCATGCAAATACCAAGGCCAATGATTAGCATCCTCTTTACAGTGAACATTGATTGCTTCTTCATATTCATTCTGTGGAAAATTAAAGGGTTGTACATATTTATTTAAATCCGCAAAGCTCATTATAAAATGAGCAAGATTGGGCAAGAATTTTAAGCGTTGTTGTATGGGTATTTCTTGATCTTTCAGAATCTTAAAAAATGATGGTGACTAAATTGATGCCTTTTTATGCCTATTGCAGTTTTAATCGTTTTTAATTTATTTTATGATTAAAATTTAATCAAATTTTACTATTTGGTATGTTTTAGTTTTGTTGTTGCAACTTAAATGTAAGAAGTAAAAATGTGTTGAATGAAATTTTACACTTAAATTAAAACCTATTTATAATAGCGACTTTGAATCAACTGGGAAGAAACGCTCTTGAGTATCATTGTTGCACTAGATGCAAAAAGCGAATATGACGCTTTAACGATTGTGGATCAGCTTGATCCTGCTTTATGTCGTGTCAAAGTGGGCAAGGAACTTTTTACTCATGAAGGTCCAAGTGTTGTTAAAACTTTACAAGATAAAGGCTTTGAAGTTTTCCTTGATTTAAAATTTCATGATATTCCGAATACAACTGCTCAAGCTGTTTGTGCTGCGGCAGATCTAGGTGTGTGGATGGTCAATGTTCATGCGTCTGGCGGTCGAAAAATGATGGAAACCTGTGTAGATCGGTTAAAAGCAGGGAATTATCAAACACAATTGATCGCAGTCACGGTGTTAACTTCAATGGGACGTGAAGATTTGCGTGATATTGGCCTGGATATTGAACCCATAGATCAAGTAAAACGCTTGGCTAAGCTCACTCAAGAGAGTGGCCTGGATGGTGTGGTATGTTCGGCACAGGAAGCAAAAATTCTTCGTGAAATGTTAGGGGCAGATTTTGCATTGGTAACACCAGGTATTCGTCCTGAAGGTTCAAATGCCGATGACCAAAAACGTATTGTGACACCTAAACAGGCAATGCTGAACGGTTCAACACATTTGGTTATTGGTCGTCCTATTACACAAGCTGCTAATCCAAATCAGACTTTAAAAGATATTTTAGCGACGTTATAATTGTTGTACTTTTACTTTGTCACATGAGTGCGAAAAGCCTTTTTTAAGAAAGGCTTTTCATTTTGAATATAGTGTGATTTTATGAGATTTTTTTAATTGAGGATTTTTTCATGTCCCCTGAATTAAATACGGAAGATTTACAACAACAAGCCGAAAAAATTGTACAACAGTTAGAAGAAACCGAACAACAACAGGCACAGCAAAGTCAGAGTACAGATTGGACATCGGGCGTGGATGTGATTGAAATTGTGGCAGATATTTTGGATTTTTTGGGTGATGTTTTAAGCAATATTGATATTAATTTCTAAGATCAAGATATCATAAAATGGGGGGCAACGTATGGTTACCTCTCATTCGCGTCGCAATACCATTTAAAACTTCAAATTTAAAAATAAACTAATCAATAGCGGTGCGAGTAGCGAAAGAATTAAGCCACTCATCATGGCATGTGGTACATAATGTGTGCCACATGATTGCTTCACCATTGCCAGAGTAACATCCATTGAGGTTGCTCCAGCACTCGAAATCGCTGAACGTGGAAAACGCCAGCCTAGACAATACATAAGAAGAATGGCGAAAATTTCTCTGAAGAGGTCGGTTAATAAGGCAATGCCACCAAGTCGTGCTGAATGTAATTCAGTGAATAGAATGCCAGACATTGAGTACCATCCATATCCCTGAGCTAAAGCCATTATTTCATTTAAGTTAAAGTGATTAGATAAAATTAAATAATTCACGATTGCTGCTAAGCATGAACCAACAAAGGCTGCAGCGGGAACCAATAGTACTTTCCAACTTAACCAACTACGATCAAATTGCGTAAAAGCAAGCTCAATGCCAATCAAAAAGATAAATATGAGTAATAAATACCAACTATTAAATGCAATTTGTAGATTAGATTGAGTGACTAGTATTCCAAGTAAAATCCCTAAACCTAATGCTAGAAATGCTTTAGCGATATTTTTGAGTGCATTGATAAAGAGGTGTAATGAAATTTTTCCTTGTATGCTTTGACGATCAATCAGTTTGTAAGTAATCAGACAGATAAAGAAAGAACCAACTGATGTAGTAAATGCAATTAATAATGCAGGTGGTAATATTGCTGCTGAATCTGAGATATGATTCAAAGCTTGAGTCAGTTCAAAGGCAACACTCATTAATAATAAATAAGAAAAATAGGGTAAAATTTTAAATACAAATTGTTTAATTCGCTGTGATAGTTTTGGGGCGAGAAAATAGCCTAAGCTTATTGCGATAAAAATTTGGAAGATAAGAACAAAAGATTGCATAAAAAAAAGCAGGTTACGAATAACCTGCTTATTATGAAGAATTATTGATTAGGCTGCATTGTTTTTTGCATTTGTTGCTGTATGAATAAAATTATAGTCAGCGACATTTACTTTACGTGTTTCTAACCAATATTTCCAAGTATATGTTGGCCATAATGAGAAGTTTTTACCATCGGCTGCTTGATACCAACTACTGCATCCACCTGCTTGCCAAACTGTTCCTTTGAGTTGTTCCTGCACACGCTCATTAAATTGATCTTGTACCTGTTGTTTAATCTCAACAGCTTGAGAACCTGTTTTATCTACGGTTTGAATCAATTGCAAAATATAATTCACTTGAGATTCAATCATAAAAATAATAGAGTTATGACCTAAAATCGTATTTGGACCTAAGAGTTGGAATAGGTTAGGGAAGTTTTTCGTACTAACACCATAGTAGCTTTCTGCACCATCTTTCCAAGCTTGCTTAAGTTCGATTCCATTACGACCAACACAATCGAAATGCTTTAAGTAAATACGTGGGTCAGTAATGAATCCCGTACCATAAATCAAACAGTCAATTTGGCGTTCTTTACCATCTTTGGTAATAATGCCGTTAGCTGTAATTTCCTGAACGCCATCAGTAATTAATTCAACATTTTTACGGTTGAACGTTGGGAAGTACTTATTTGAAATCAAAATACGCTTACAACCCATCACGAAGTCTGGTGTAAGTTTTTTAGCGAGCTCTTTGTCTTTGACTTGAAAGCGGATAAATGCTTCTGCAAGCTTTTGACCATATTTCATGATCTGTGGTTGTACGATAGGTACGACACGTGATTCGTTGCTCCAATACAAACGAGTACGATGAATTTGACGATAAATATTTGAAGCTTTAAATAAAGATTTGCTTAATTGTGAATATTTACGTTCATCACGTGGAATGACCCATGCGGCAGTACGTTGGAATACATAAAGCTGTTTCACTTTTTGTGCAATCTCGGGGATATATTGAATTGCACTACCACCAGTACCAATAGAAGCAACAGATTTACCTTCTAAGCTGTATTGATGATCCCATTGTGAAGAATGGAAGACTTTACCTTTAAATTTTTCAATTCCTTTTAAGTGAGGAATTTGTGGAACGTGTAGGGGACCAGAAGCAAAAATAACAAATTGAGCTTCAATGGATGGTTGATCTTTAAAATCTAATGACCAAACATTACGATTTTCATCAAACTCAGCATGAGTAACTTCATGATTGAATTTGCAATAATCTTTTAATTTATATTGCTGAGTAATATCTTGGATATATTCAAAAATTTCATCAGCTTCAGCGTAACGTTTTGACCAATCTGTTTTGGGAGCAAACGAAAGTGAATACATGTGTGATTGAACGTCACAGGCAGCACCCGGGTATTGATTTTCACGCCATGTGCCACCAACGTCATTGGTTTTTTCTAAAATTACAAAATCATTCATTTGACTTTGTAATAGTCGAATAGACATTGCTAAACCACCAAAACCTGCACCAATAATTGCAACTTTAGTTTTTTGAATAGCATTTTGGGGTACATCACGCATAGTCCACGCCCTACACATCTAAATTTTATGCAAGTTTAAAGGTTTTGTAGAGATTAAATATGATTGTATAGACGCAAAACCTGATCATTTCGGCAATTCATTTATTCGTATTTTTATAGTACAACGTTAAAGTCTTGGGAATTACATTCGGAATTATGAAGAGATCTATCCTCGGATTGATGTATTTAATTCAAGGCATGCGTCATGTGGGTATTGATGTTGATGCTCGTTTAGCAGACATGGGAATACAAGCCGAAGCTTTAGATCCGAGTTCAATTATTCCAGATGAAATTGAATGGGATATTTTACAGTATATTAGTCAAGATATTTCTCCTGAACAAGGCTTAATCATTGGTCAACATTATGCGCTTGCAGGGTATGGCCCATTCTTGATGCTGCTTGTTACAAGCGATACTTTACATAAAGCTCTGTTAAATGGTGTGCGATTTCAGCAATTGACACATCTGTTTGGTTCATTACAACTAAATATTAAAAAAGATTACATCCATTTTCATTATCAACCAATTGATTTAAATACACATTTAGGATTATTTCGTGCTCAATGTGAAATCTCAGGTACTTATAAGTTCTTACAAGATATTTTTAAAATGATGGGGCTTGAAATCCCTAATATTCGTATTGAATTACCTTTTAAAGCACCTAAAGAATTAGAATTAATAGTGGCTTATCAAGACTATTATGGTCAGGATGTAAAATTTGAATGTCAGCATGCCTCTTTTATTCTAGAAAATACTGACATTTTAAATATAAAAATACCATCTGCTGATGTTCTTACTTACCGTGTCTATGAAGAAAAATGCCTACAAGATCTGAATAAATTAGAACGAAGTAGCCGTGTAAAGTTGACCATTTTAGAATATGTCGAGGAATATCTTGAAATGCAAAATGGTGTAATACCTACAATGTCTGAAACAGCATGTGCATTAAAGATTCCTGAGAGGACTCTAAGACATAAATTGCAGCAAATGCAAACAACTTATAAGGAAATACGCGAAAGGCTCATTAAGCAGAAAGCATTAAAGTTTATTGAAAACAGTGCATATTCAATTGGGCAAGTTGCGGAAATGTTAGGTTATTCTGAACCTGCTGCATTTAATCATGCGTTTAAACGATGGTTTGGTCAAAGTCCAAGACAATATAATCGTAATCATTAAAATGATTAAAAAATGGTACATTATGATGTTTAAACTCCATGATAATTAAGCCTAAAATCTAATGCCTTTGGACTTAATGTTCGATATAATTTTCACCAATTAAAATTGTAATAACACCTTATGTTAAATTCTAAACCAGACTCACATAGCACTTCATTTATGCCGATCTCACCTGCGGAGCGTTATGCTCAAGCAATCGAATCAGGTCAATTCATGCCAGATGAAGCTCAAGCTCAGGCAGTGCAAGAGTTAGATCGAGTATGGAAAGAGTTGCTTACTCGTTATAAAGCCTCAAAGAAAGCGTTTAGACGTTTCCGTCGTCAAACCTATCCAAAAGGGGTATATATGTGGGGTGGCGTAGGGCGTGGGAAAACATGGTTGATGGATCAATTTTATGAATCAGTTCCATTTCGCCGCAAAACACGCATGCATTTTCATCATTTTATGCAACATGTCCATAAAGAGTTGAATAAGCTTTCTGGTCAACGTAATCCTTTGGATTCTGTTGCGGATCAAATTTATAAAAATGCGGTTGTTATTTGTTTTGATGAATTCTTTGTATCGAATGTCACTGATGCAATGATTTTAAGTGATTTGTTCCAAAAACTATTTGAACGCGGAATTACCCTTATTGCGACCTCTAACATTGCACCAGAAGGTCTCTATAAAAATGGTATTCATCGTGACCGTTTTATGCCAACAATTGAATTGGTTCAGAAAAACTGTACAGTTCTGAATGTAGATGCTGGTGTAGATTATCGTTTGCGTGTTTTGAAGCAGGCTCAATTATTCAAGCATCCATTGAGTAATGATGCTCAAGCATGGATGTATGAACGTTTTCAAGCGCTGACACACACCCAAACACTTTCTAATACACCCATCATGATTAACAATCGTATTGTAGAAACGCTTGGGCATACAGAAGATGTATTGTGGTGTGAATTCTCTGAGTTATGTTTTAAACCACGTAGTCCAGCTGACTTCATTGAAATTGCTAATATTTACAATACGGTACTGGTAAGTAACGTGCCGCATTTAACTGATTTTCTCTCAGAAGGAACCCGTCGCTTTATTTATTTAGTTGATGAGTTTTATGATCGTGGCGTGAAATTACTTTTAACTTCAGAAGATTCAATTATTGATCTTTATGAAGGTGAGAAATTAGCATTTGAAATTGAACGAACACGTTCACGTTTATTAGAAATGCAATCCGATGATTATCTGCATTCAGAGCATCGTCAAATTCAGGTTTCAAAAACTTCATAAATTATAAAGGCATTCTCAGGAATGTCTTTTTTATAAATTCATATAGAGAAAGCTTTATTCTTAATTGAATTTTATTATAACTAAATGAGTTTTAAAAAGTGAGTATGTCGCAGAATAGAAGTAGCTAGATCAAAACTTGGTTTTGGTGTTTATAAAAATTATATTTGTCAATACTTAGACTAAGAAAATGCTTACTATTTAGCAATGTGATATTACTATTCAGGCTAGTATAAATCGGTATACTAGGTTTCTTGTTATAAAAAGTTAGCATCATCAGGAAAGACAATGACTGTACGTATTCAACAAGGCAAGCTAGCGATTGCTAAAGAACTTTACGATTTCATCGAAAATGAAGCTTTACCAGGCTCTGGTTTAGACAGTGAAACTTACTGGAAAAATTTCGAGCAAGTCGTTGTCGATCTTAGCCCAAAGAATAAAGCACTATTAGCTAAGCGTGATGAAATTCAAGCTAAGATTGATGAATGGCATCGTAATAATGAATTTGAGTTAAATGCGTATAAAGCATTTTTAACTGAGATTGGTTACTTAGTACCAGAAGTTGCTGATTTCCAAGTAACGACTGAAAATGTAGATGAAGAAATTGCATTATTAGCTGGTCCTCAGCTTGTTGTGCCAGTACGTAACGCACGCTATTGCTTAAATGCTGCGAATGCACGTTGGGGTTCATTATATGATGCACTTTACGGTACTGATGTAATTTCTGAAGAAAATGGTGCAGAGAAAGGTAAGGGATACAACCCAGTCCGTGGCGATAAAGTAATTGCTTTCGCTAAAGATTTTCTTAATCAAACATTCCCACTTGCTCAAGGCTCTCATGCCGATGCAACTAAATATGCAGTTGATCACAATCGTTTAGTTGTAACTTTAAAAGATGGTTCAACAACCTCTTTGGCTCATGAAGTACAATTTGTTGGCTTTAATGGCGATGCTGCAAACCCAACTGAAATCGTTTTATTAAATAATGGCTTGCACGTTATTATTGATATCGATGCAAATAGCCCAATCGGTAAAACTGATGCGGCTGGCGTTAAAGATTTAACTCTAGAAGCTGCTATTACAACGATCCAAGATTTAGAAGACTCAGTTGCAGCTGTTGATGCAGAAGAGAAAGTTGAAGGCTATCGTAACTGGTTAGGTTTAATGAAGGGTGACTTGCAAGAGTCAATCGAGAAAAATGGTAAAACCATTACTCGTGCATTAAACAAAGACCGTACAGTTCAGAACTTAATTGGCGGTACTACAACGCTACATGGTCGTTCATTAATGCTTCTTCGTAACGTTGGTCATTTAATGACTAACCCTGCGATCCTTGTAGATGGCCAAGAAGTATTTGAAGGTATTATGGATGCATTAGTTACTCCATTACTTACAATTACAGATATTCGTGGCGAAAACGAAAATAAGAACTCTCGTAAAGGTTCTATGTATATCGTTAAACCAAAAATGCATGGTCCAGAAGAAGTTGCATTTGCAGTTGAATTATTTGAGCGTGCAGAACAAGCACTCGGTTTACCTGCAAAAACTCTCAAAATCGGTATCATGGATGAAGAACGTCGTACTTCAGTTAATTTGAAAAACTGTATTGCTGCTGCAAAAGACCGTACGATTTTCATTAACACTGGTTTTATGGATCGTACGGGTGATGAAATCCATACGTCTATGGAAGCAGCGCCAATGGTACGTAAAGAAGCTGTTAAATCTCAGAAATGGATTGCTGCTTACGAAAATCGTAACGTTGCAATTGGTTTGGCTTGTGGTTTACAAGGTAAAGCACAAATTGGTAAAGGCATGTGGCCAAAACCAGATAGCATGAAAGATATGTTGGCGACTAAGACAGCTCATCCAAATGCGGGTGCTTCTTGTGCATGGGTTCCATCACCTACAGGTGCTGTACTTCACGCAATGCATTATCATCAAATTAATGTAAAAGCACGTCAAGACGAATTGGCTGCTGAAGATATGTTGACTTTAGATGATTTGTTAACGCCTCCTTTTGCACCAGAAACAAACTGGAGTGCTGAAGAGTTGAATAACGAACTTGAAAATAATTGTCAAGGTATCTTGGGTTATGTTGTACGTTGGGTTGATCTAGGAGTAGGTTGTTCTAAAGTGCCAGACATCAACAACGTTGGTTTAATGGAAGACCGTGCAACTTTACGTATTTCTTCTCAGCATGTTGCAAACTGGTTGCGTCACGGTATCGTAACGAAAGAACAAGTTGAAGAAGTGCTTAAACGTATGGCTGTGATTGTTGATCAGCAAAATGCCAATGATCCGCTTTATACGCCAATGGCACCAAATTTTGATGGTATTGCATTCCAAGCTGCCGCTGATTTGATCTTCAAAGGTGCTGAGCAACCTTCTGGTTATACAGAGCCATTGTTACACGCTGCACGTTTAAAACTTAAAGGTTATACAGGTGATTAATTTCATCTAAAATAAAAAGCCTCCTCGGAGGCTTTTTTTATTAAGTAAGGTGCTTGTGATTTTATGTGTGCTAACTACAAACCAGTAACACTTGAGCAATTACAACAACTTGAACTACCACTTGTTCCTTTTAACTATCTTGATGAGATTTATCCAAGTTATAAAACACCATTATTATTTAAATCTGAACATGGACTGGAGTGGCGAGAAGTATTATTTGGTTTAGTGCCGAAATGGGCAGAGGATCTTAACAGCTCTAAACGTGCTTATAATGCTAGACATGAGACCATTTTTGAGAAACCAAGCTTTCAGGAGGCAGCTTATAAATGCAAGTTCGGTATAATTCCAGTCACTGAGTTTTATGAAAGTAAATATATTGGAAATAAACCTCAACGATGGGGTATAAGGCGTAAAGATGGCAGAGCCTTTTTTATTGCTGCACTTTATGAAATTTGTAAAATCAATAATCAAATTATTCGTTCAGCAGCGATGCTTACAATGGACGCAGTCGATCATCCGATGATGAAAGAATTTCATGAACCTGGCGATATAAAAAGATCAGTTGTCATCATTCCACATGATCGTCTTGATGATTGGTTGAGTTTAAAACAACCACATCAAATGATTCAATTTATGCAAGGGTTTCCAGTCGAAGAGTTTGAATGTTCACATGTACCTAAGGCAAAAATAGCAAAACAAACACCTCAGTTAAATATGTTTGATCTTTTCTAAATAAAAAAGGTTTCTAATAAGAAACCTTTTTTTATATTTTATCAATCAACGAGCAAGATTTTTAAACATATGTTTTAAAATTTCCATCGTCTTTTCAATTTGCAACGGCGTTAATCCATCAAATGATTGTTCTAATATTACAGAGGTTAGATCATTAATTTTAGTAATCATTTCTGTACCCTTATCAGTAAGATAAACGCGGGTAATACGACCATCTTCTTTACATGAATAAGTTTCAATATATCCCTCATCTTTAAGGCGATATACGATTTTTGTGGTTGTAGACATTTTAGAAATCACCATGTCTGAAAGTTCAGACACGCTTGCATGTGGTTTAACATTCAATGCAATTAAAATACGACGGCGAGAGTTGTCTAAACCATACTTCTTAAGTACATTATCGATATTTTGAACGTACTGTGCATTTACTTGAGAAATCCAGAAATAAGGAAAGTCTTCTAAGTTAAATGTTTCTGATGTAGGTAAAAAACGCGCATATTTTTTAGGCATTAAGTTATTTCCTATGCTTGTTACACAGAGTTGTTAGATGCAACTCCTAAATTCCATGAAATGTCTACAATTTATACGCTAGAAAAATGATAAAATCTAATTTTTCTAACATTCCATTTATAACAAATCTTCCTAAAAATGGTTGTATAACCATCTTTGCTTAGGATAGGGGTATCATCATGTAAACTACATAAAACTGTTATTAATGATGGTCTTACCTATCCATCTTGCCCCAATTGTATTTCTACAGTGTTGCATTGTAGCTTATTTGTAGAACAAATGTATTGTAGAAAATAAATACAAATTATGACGTGACTTTTTTATAAAAGATTCTGTCTAAAATGTCATATAGCTTTAAAATTATTACATTTGTAAAATAAAATAATCTAAAAAACAAATTAAATACATATATTTGAATTTAACATTTGGTTAAAAATTAAAATCCATAGTGCTGCTAAAAAAGTTGAATAAATACATTCTTTATCACATTTAATCACTATTAGTTAATTAATTTGCTTAAAAAGAATACAAATGTAGCTTTATTATTTAATTTTATATTGTTAAAAAATAATTCATTGTAAAAAAATTCTACTTAGTTATGTCATTTATAGTTTATGTAAATAATTGTAAACTAAAAAGGCGCATCTAAATAGGATTACAAATTTAGATACGCAAAAGGGTAAAGCTGTGAGTTTAGGGATTACATTCTCAGTTCTTTTTCTAATACGGGCCATAATTTCTGATGTGATTTTTTGAACATCAGCATATGTCCAATTTGTTTGTAACCATATTGTTGTGGTTTCAATTCAATCAAATTGGTTTGGGCATTAGGATAAAGTCTGAGTAAATCTTTAACATTTGCCTGTGTTGCGATTTCATCATCACTTGCCCAAATTGATGTAATCGGACAGACAATCTCTTGGTGATAATCAGCAAAAATACTTTTACCAATTGCATTCATGACATAACCAGGTTGACTACAAAATTCAGCCCATTGTTTTGCTACATTTTTAGGTAAATTTTCACCCATACCAATAAATTGTGTTGCACCGTATCCTTTAATAGCACTGGATATTGGAAAAATGACATTAAACATTAATGGAGCAAGAAGTTTAGTTTTTCCTTTTAAGCCTTTTACATGACCCGTTGAACCAGCGATTGCGACAACTTTAGCAACTTTTTGATGGTTAGGGTTGATTCCAAGTAATTGACCACCGGCACTATGTCCCAAAATAATCACTTGTTTAGCTTGAGCACGATTCAAGAGTGTTTCGATGGCTGCGGGAATATCTAATAAACCCCAATCATTGATACTGGCATTCGAATTTTTCAGTGCCCCATGTAAAGATTGACCTATTCCTCTAAAGTCAAAACTTAAGACCTTGTAGCCTTGTTGATTTAACCATTCAGCAAATGAGTGATAAAAACCTTTGGTAATACCTGTTGCTGGACAAATTAGAATCGGAAATGGTTTAGTGGCATCACTTGCTGGATAATACTGTGCTGCAAGTTGGTAACCATCTTTACAACTGATCCAAAATGATTCAAATGTAGTCATTTGAGAAATACTCTTGTCTGGACATATTTTCAGTTTATACAAGTTCCAAAAAGAAACTCGTTTAAAAAATGACTTAAAAGTCAAATTTTATGTAATATAGCTATTTTTGGAAAAACAATTTGGGGAAAAGGGAATGTTAATTTTAACCAGTGCAACCAAATTGGCGATCATTTTTAGTGGAATATTTCTTTGGATAGGGATGCTAACTGGTGTTTGGAAGTATTATCAAATTAGAAATACAGAGCTTGCACGTGCACATTATTATGTCGATATTGCACATCGCAGTAGTTTGCTTTATGCCGCTGCGAGTTTAATCTTGGCTGCATTAAGTTATTTTACAAGTTTATCGGATAGTTTGAGTCTATTTTGCGTTGTGGCGAATTTATTCTTTTTCTCAATGTCAATTTTGGTCTATATCATTCATGGAATGTTAAAAGATACAACGAATCAGTTTAAGCAACCGCATACGTTAGGGCAGTGGTCGATTCCAAGATGGTGTATGACATTTTTAATGTTGAGTTTAATAATGGTCGAATTAGGTGCTACAGCAGTATTACTATTAGGAACAATCTTAAAATTTACCAGTTAGAAAAATGGATGATTACTCATCCATTTCTTATATTAAAAATTCTTTTGGCGCTCAGCACTTATCTGTCGAAACTTTCGATCAATAATCCCCCACGTACAAAAGGCTAAAGAGACGATTAAAGCGTATGCAAAGTATTCAGGTTTTAAATTACCCTTAATAGTGCCTTGCAATAACAGCGTCGCCATTAAGGCAAATGTCGTAATTGCATATACGATGGAATCATTGGTCTTTAGAGTGTCAATGAAGACTTGCTTGTTGAAATGTAATGAGAACATCTCCATCCCTCCTTGAGTAGTGATGACAAAACCTAATCGTTTTTGTCAGAATTAAGATTAAAGTTGTACTTTTATTTTTTCAATATTTCAATAGCTAATTTCACTATTTTTTAAATAAATTTAAGAATGTATTGATTTCTATATAGATTGAGCATTTTTTGAGTGTATTAAGGTTATTTTTATTATGAATAGTGATGTGGGTTTTTTACAATTTGAAAAAGTTGCTGAAAAGATGTTTTTGTTATTCAGATTAAATACAGTGTGAATAATACAGGTAGAGGTAGATACAAATAAGATAAAAATAATTTGTCGTAAACAAAAAATGTAAGTTGGATAAAAGAACATTTTTTGTATAGCTAAAATTATGTTTGGGTAAAACATCATTTTAACGACAAATCATTTTAATTTTGAGAAGTAGTATTGCTAGAGAATCGATCTACAGCAATTGCGATAACGAGTACGACCAATGAAGGCAATAACCAAGCAAGGTTCTGTTCATTCAACGGCAAATTATTAATGAATTGAGGGAGTTGTTCAGAGAATCCAGCCGCTTTGAGTGCTTCAATAATGCCAAAAAGAAAAGCAACAGCAGTAACAGAGCTCACGACAGTTGAAGGTTTATTCCAATATTTCCAGAAGAAACTCATCATAATCACAACAATCGCTGGTGGATAAATTGCACTCAACACTGGAACAGAGAACGCAATTAGTTTTGTTAAGCCTAAATTAGAAATTAATAATGAAAATCCAATTAAGATAAAAACTAATAATTTATACGGTAAGCCTGTTAATTCAGTGAAATATTCTGCACATGCACAGGTAAGGCCAATTGCAGTTACCATACAGGCAAGAAAAATCAAACCAGCTAAAAACAACGAACCTAGATCACCAAAGGCGTGTTGTACATAAGCATGCAGAATTACTGCACCATTCGCTGCATTCGCCGCAACTTCATGGCTACCTAATCCAAGTTTAAATAGGCTGATATATACTAGGGTTAAACCTACACCAGCAATTAAACTCGCGATAATCGCATATTTGGTGATCAGCTTTGAATCTGTCACTCCACGAGACTGAATCGCTTGAATAATCACAATACCGAATACTAAGGCGCCCAAAGTATCCATCGTTAAATAGCCGTTTACGAAGCCTTCAGAAACAGGACTAGTCACATATTTATGGATTGGTGGAGAAATATAGCCAGTAGGGATAAGGATTGCTGCAATACCAAGAACCGCTAGAGCAGCAATTTTTAAAGGAGCTAAGACATGACCTACTGTATCTAATAATTTATTCGGGTAAAGCGAGATCACAGTGACAAGTGTAAAATAAATAACACTATAAATTAGTAGACTGCTATTTGATGTACCAAAATATGGAGCAAATCCTATTTCATAAGAAACAGTTGCAGTACGTGGTGTGGCAAATAATGGTCCAACAGACAAATAACAGACAATCGTGAGGAGTAAGCTAAAAAAACGTCCAAGTGGCGAGCTGATAATTTCAATAGAGCCTTGCATACGAGACAAAGCCATAATGGTAATTACAGGTAGACCGACTGCGGTAATTAAGAATCCAAAAGCAGCGAGCCAAACATGCTCACCTGCTTGTTGCGCAACGATAGGGGGGAAAATAATATTGCCAGCACCAATGAAGAGTGCAAAGGTCATGAAACCGAGAGCAATAATATCTCCTGTACGAAGATGGTTCATAAAAGGGAGGTATAAAATAAAAGTGCGGATTCTAGAACAAATTTGTAGTCATTTGAAACTAATTTTATGTGAAATTTGGTTTATTTTTGTCTAATAAGAACTGATTAAAATCATATAATTAGCATTGGTAAACTTAATTTATTGAAAAGATTTTAAAAGTAAAAAATATAGCCCTTTATACTTTTTTACTATGATGCCGATTGAAATTAAATGTAAAATAATAACAACCGTTCAATCTTAAAACGATTGAAGATTTTTGTACGACAGCGTACAACTGTTGAAATACGAGATGCAGTACAAAAATGAATCTGCATGTTGCATTAACCTATATTTAAATAAGGAAAATCTCGAATGAGAGCTTCTACTGTGACGATTAAATCTGAGCAAGATATTGAGAAATTACGTATCTCAGGACGTTTAGCGGCACAAGTATTAGAAATGATTGGTGATTATATTAAGCCCGGCGTTTCAACTGAATATTTAGACGATATTTGTAACGACTATATCGTAAATACTTTGCAGGTGATTCCAGCCAATGTGGGATATCACGGTTTTACCAAGACGACATGTATTTCAGTTAATGAAGAAGTGTGCCATGCAATTCCTTCCGCAAAGAAAATTTTGCAAGAAGGCGATATATTAAATATCGATGTTGCTGTAATCAAAGATGGTTATTTTGGGGATACCAGCCGTATGTATTTTGTGGGCGAGCCGAGCCCAGAAGCCAAGAAACTGGTGGAAACAACTTATGAAGCAATGCTTGCAGGGATTCATACGGTAAAACCAGGTGCGACACTCGGTGATATTGGTTATGCAATTCAATCCGTTGCGCAACGTGAAGGTTATAGTATTGTCCGAGAATATTGTGGTCATGGTATTGGTCGTATCTATCATGAACAGCCGAATATTTTGCATTATGGTCAAAAAGGACAGGGCATGACCTTGAAAAAGGGTATGGTATTTACGATTGAACCGATGGTGAATGCTGGTAAACGACATGTGAAAGAACTGAATGACGGATGGACTGTGGTGACACAAGATAAGTCCTTATCAGCACAATGGGAACATATGATTGTTGTTACTGATGATGGTTTTGAGTTGTTAACACCTTGGCCAAATGGAACAGGACACTATCCAACGGTGTAATGTATTTAAAAAAGAGCTTGAATGATTTAAGCTCTTTTTTTATTCGGTGACTCTGTTAATTGTTCTACTAAATAATCGATAAAGACTCGTACAGCGGGTAATAGACCTCTACGTGACGGATAAACGGCATGGAAAATACCATGTGGGGCAGTCCATTCAGGTAAAACTTTGACCAATTGCCCTGATTTTGTGAAATCTTGTGCAATACTATCTGGTAATAAAGCAATTCCACAATTTTGACTTGCCAATTCCGCAAGCATCAACAAATTCGAACCCATAATGACAGGATTTACTTTAATTTTCTTTTGTTGATTTTCAGGTCCAAATAATAAAAAGTGTTGATCTAGATGTTCTTCGGACATACTGATAATACGATGCTCAGATAATTGTTCTGGCGTTGTTAAATGACCGAATTCATTTAAATAAGCTTGACTAGCAAATAGACGTTGCTCAATTGCTGTAAACTGACGCAAAACTAAATTAGGGTCATCGTCTAGCTTAGAGCGAACACGTAAGGCGAGATCAACGCCTTCGTTAATTACATCAATTCTGCGATTGCTTACCATCATTTGAACCCGAACTTCAGGGTACTTCTTTAAAAAGCTCGGTAATATTTTCGCCATTTGATTTTGTGCAATATCAACTGGAACACTGACTTTAATTACACCGCGTGGTTCGCTACTTAAGTGATTGACAACATCATGTGCAGCTTGGGCTGCATTCATCATCACTTGAGCATGACGATAAACATCCATACCAATATCGGTAACGGCAAAGTGTCGTGAACTACGTTGAATTAAGCGTACACCCAGCTGTTCTTCGAGATTATAAACTCTGCGACTTAATTTGGATTTAGGAATATCAGTTGCTCTTTCAGCCGCACTAAAACCACCATGTTCGACAACAAGGGCAAAGCAATAAAAATCATCTAAATCCGTTAGCATTACGCTATAAACTCCAGCTTTTGTGATTAGGGTGAATCATTATAAAAGAGATTATTAAACATTTTGGAGTAATAATAAATCTCGAACCTGTTGGTATTCTTTCAAACGCTCAAAATCTTTGACTGTTGGTGATTGAATGCGAGATAAGTCCATATTGTCATTGATATCTGCTAATTTAACAACACGTGCGATTGGATTTTGTCGCGCTCGTTGAGCTGCTTCTAGACGAGTTTCTCCTTGTTTTTTAGTGAGTGCGACGATTGCGTCAATGAGATGCTCTTGAAAACCGAATTGGTATAAATCTTCAATCGTTGTTTCTGTATCTTCTAAAATATCATGTAAAACGGCCACAATTTTATGTTGAATTGTAGGAACATTTAACATGACTCTTAATGGATGCAATATATAAGGGGCATTTGCTTTATCTACTTGCCCTTCATGTTGTTTTGCAGCTAGTGAAATCGCTTGTTCAAGTGTTGCCATAATTTAAATCCCTGTTATTCAGATAGATTCACAAATCGTATTCTTTTAAACTAAATCCAAATTTTCTATGCTTTAAAATTATGACATACCAACTTATAAACGTGATCGATGCGACTCAAAACATTGCATGTCCATATTGTCATCAAGCTGTTTTAGATTGGGAACAAGAACAGTATGTTCAGCCGTGTGAGCATACTTTATTCATGGCTATGGATTTAGGTTTTGAATTTATTGCTGATCGTTTTGAAGAAGTTCTACCACAGTCGGTTGATGAAATTCATGAAGATCCAAGTATGAATATTTATAAGACCATTACTCAGGCGAACTATCCAAATCTACAAATTTACAAAGCCGATTTAGGGGTGGAAGGTATGTTTCGGTATGTTGGTTTTAGCTTAAACTAAAACTCATTGTAATAAAAAAGCCAATCATTTGATTGGCTTTCATTTTTTAGCTTATGCTTCAGGAGCAGGGCTATACTGTTCAACTAATGGCTTTAACTCACCATTTTGGAACATTTCAAGCATGATATCGCTACCACCAATGAGCTCGCCGTTTACCCATAATTGTGGGAAAGTAGGCCAGTTAGCAATTTGAGGTAATGTTGTACGAATATCTTGATTTTCCAAGATATTTACATAGGCAAATGGGCGACCAATTTGGCTAAGTGCTTCAACTGCACGCGCAGAAAAACCACATTGCGGAAATTGTGGAGTGCCTTTCATGTAAAGTAAAACAGGGTGTTTCGCAATTTGATCACGAATTAACGCTACTGTATCACGCGCTTGTTCCGTCATAGATAGATCCTCAACTAATCTTCGTAAATTATATACTGAAAAACAGTTTTGCGGCTATTGCTAAAGATTTTTCTTATATAAATGTGAGTTTGAGCTTTCAATCTACTCAAGTTTTTGCTTATATAACTTTTTTCACCACAACTAATGATAGATTGAGTTTGTTATGACTAATATCACTCTTGCTCCTGTGCAACCTGATCAACCATCACATCTTATGGCAACTTATGGTCGCCAAGCGATCAGCTTTGTACGAGGACGAGGGGCGTATCTATATACGGCAGATGGGACAGAATATTTAGATGCCTTGACGGGGATTGCCGTGTGTGGATTGGGTCATGCTCATCCTGTGATAGCGGAAGCGATTGCTGAACAGGCTGCAACCTTGATTCATACCAGTAACTTATTTGAAATTCCTTGGCAAACTGCCGCTGCCCAGAAACTTGCTGAAGTTTCTGGAATGGAAGAGATCTTTTTCTCCAATAGTGGTGCTGAGTCAAATGAAGGTGCGATTAAAATTGCCCGTAAGTTTGGTTCCCAGCAAGGGATTGTCAATCCAAAGATTTTGGTTGCTGAACAGTCTTTCCACGGCCGTACACTGGCCACCTTGTCTGCGACAGGAAATAAAAAGGTTCAGGAGGGTTTTGCGCCGTTGGTTCAGGGCTTCATCCGTGTACCGTTTGGGGATGTCGAAGCGATTCAGGAAGCGGCAATCCATCATCCTGATATTGTTGCAATCCTGATTGAACCGATTCAGGGGGAAGGTGGAGTGAACACCGCACCGCAAGGCTTTAGCTATCTGGAAGAAGTCCGTGCGTTATGTAATCAGCATAACTGGTTGATGATGCTGGATGAAATCCAGACTGGAAATGGGCGTACAGGTAAATATTTTGCCTATCAGCACACCAGTATCGTTCCTGATGTGATGACCACAGCCAAAGGTTTGGGTAATGGTTTTCCAATTGGGGCGGTGATGACTCAGGGTAAAGCGATCGGTTTACTGGGTGCAGGCAGCCACGGTTCAACCTATGGTGGCACAGTGTTGGGCTCGCGTGTGGTCTATACGGTACTGGATACACTTGAAAAAGAGAATGTGGTCGCAAATGCTGCCACTGTCGGTGCCTATATCGTGAATCAACTCAAAGCGCAATTGGCTGGTTACAATGTACAGGTGCGTGGTTTTGGTATGATGATTGGTATTCAGCTACCAAAAGACTGTGCTGAACTTGTTGCGATTGCCCGTGATCAATATAAATTGATTATTAATGTCACTGCGGGTTCTGTGGTTCGTTTGTTACCCACACTCAACATGACTCAAGCTCAGGCAGATGAGCTGTTGCAACGTCTTGTGCCTGCAATCCAGAACTTTCTAAAGGCATAGTTCTGGGTTTTTAAAATAAAAAACAGGGTAGTGAATTGCCCTGTTTTTTTATTTTTATAGAATTAACCAGAGATATATTGTTGAAGCTGTTCAATCAGGATACGTTGATCTTCCATTGCTGCTTTCACCAAGTCACCAATTGAGATAAAACCCACCAACTTTTCTTGATCCAATACAGGTAAATGACGTAAATGACGATCGGTCATGAGCTGTAGACATTCTTCTACCGTATGGTTCAAGCCGACTGAAATGACCTTGGATGTCATAATGTCCGAGACAAGTGTGCTTTCTGAGGTGCGTTCCATCAAGGCGATCTTACGGGTATAGTCACGTTCAGAGAAAATTCCAACCACTTTTTCATCTTCTGCAACCACCAGTGCACCTACACCTTTGTCCGCCATAATTTTAATTGCTTCAAGTACAGTCGCATTTGGCGAAATTGTAAAAATTGATTGTACAGCTTTATTTTTGATGACTTGGGCAACGCTTGTCATTGTTTATCTACCTCTGTTGTATTGTCATTTTCATTTAACTTAACGGTATTTTTTTTAATTGCAAAGTCCTAAATGCACAACAATGATAACTTTCTCTTGTGAATGTCTAAAAAGTCATCATGATTGGTGGGCAAATTTATTACGCCATAACTGGTTCTTGCATAAAAAAGAAATGCTGCATTTGTTGTGTCGAAAGTTTGAATTTGCGATGCGAAGAATTAAATAAAGCAGGCTCTACTTGTAAACGCGTTAAGGTTGGTAATAGTGATTCATGAAAATCTTTAGGTGTAATTTTACGTGGTTTATAATTTTTCCAATTTGATTTTGCATAACGGTGTGCTTGTACGCCATTCAACCAAAACGGGAATACATGACCATCGTGATCGGACTTGATTGCCCAACCTTGATGATATAAACCCCAAAGTACGCCACAATACATCATTGTTTTTAGAATTGAAATTTTAATCATCAACTCGCGTGATACTGGTTGGAAATTATTAAAACGATACATGTTCGTAAACTAATTTTATTTAAACTCATGTTTAATTATAAGAAATTTATATGGCATTTATGTTTAAACAATTGATCTAAATCGTAAGCAAATATTCTTTTGGGTCAAAATATCATCTTGATTATTCAATCTTTGCATCAGATAAAAGCAATTCAGAAAGACTCTAGAAATATTTTTTTATTAAAGTTAACGCTACCTGAGCAAATCAAAGCTTTGATGCAGCGCAAGTTAGACCGTGGGAGGGAGTGAGGTTGTACGTTTTAAGGAGGTATTAAAAAACGCCACCTGAGTGACGTTTTCTTATGCTTGCATTGTTGCTAACTTTTGCCAATATTGAGCTTTCAAAGAATCACGTTCTACTCGAAAACCTTGATAATACAGTTCCGCTAAAAATAATGCTGCTTTACCGTGACCTGCTTGAGCTACTTGTTCAAGCTCTTTCACAGCATCTAGAAAGTTTTTTTGCGATTGAATTGTATTTACTGCATTGGCATACACATGCTCTAGTTCATGTTGTGTAAAATGCTGAATCATATATAACTCCTTATTTTAATTATGATTACTTCAGATTCTATTCAAAGATACTTTACTTTGAACTTAAGTCACTATAACTCTGAATTATGAAATAATTATGACAACATTACTTGAATTGTCAAGTATATTGCGTGTCTTTATTTAATTTGTAAGCTTACACGATTAAACACTTCTCGCAAATATTTTTAAGTAAAATCAAAGTGAAAATAATAGAAATCGATAAGGAGAATAATATGTCAAATGTAATTGATGGCTTCAGCTTTGATGTACCGCCAGCAGAAAGCCAAATTATTGCTTTAGCTCACCATCACCGTAAATTACTCGATGAGGCAATCTTTCATCAGGAGATTCACTTAGGTGACTATTGTTTAGCACAGCGTAAAAGAGTTTACGATTTCGCAAGTCATTTAAGCCCTGAACAAAAAGATCGGTTTTATGATATTTACAATGGCGAGTTGAAACGTATTGCTGATGATGATGATTTACATCCAGCTGATGCTGAAAGTGGTGTAGGGATGTTTGCTATATTTTTGGCACTTGTGATTATTGCATTTATTTTATATTTCGCCTTTGTCCGTTCGCTGATGAGTTGATTAATATCATATGAGCGTTCAATAAACTTACTACCGGTGAATTATTGAACGCTACACTTGTCCTAAGCGAGCTAGACACATACACTACATCTAATTCGAGGTAGATTATGCTGTCTATAATTTCTAAACATAAATTTTTACAATCCAAATTGGGGTTGAAAATTGACCAATTTTATAATGCTTTGGTCAGTATCATTATTTTGTCTATTTTTATCCTTGCATTTTATGCATTGAAACTTCCTGTCAATCCTTTGCAATATCAACAAGTACTTCAGTTTTCACAGCAAGCCACTCATCCTAAAACACAACAAATGGCAGTACATATACTGGAAAATTCTCAGATTCGCCGTGAAGATTATTTAAAGCTTTTGAACGCTTATCAATTTGAATCTAGTCGAATCAAAGAGTACCCAGCGATGGCACAAGAAGATGAATAAGTTTTAATCGACTCATTTCTATTTATAAATGAACAGTTTGCCTTAGTCAGGAAAAAGAAATCAATTTGTGCTAGACTGACCATCTTTAAAAAAGCTGCTTTTTTTCTCAAGGAATCGACATGCAACAGCAATCGAATATGCAAAATAAATTCTTGATAAATGCCGATATCGGAGATGACGATGTCACATTACCAAGTTTACCTGCTGTCGATGTTCCCATTATTGAGCCAGTAGCTAAAAATAGTGTTGAAACGCCATCACCTGTAGTTGTGGAAGAAACATCTGTTCCTGCTATTACAGAAGAAGCCAAGTCAACGGGTTTCTTTGGTCGTATGAAGGATGGTTTGGCTAAAACGCGTCGTAGTTTTACGGATGGTGTGGTCAATATCTTAATTGGTGGCAAAGAAATTGATGATGAGTTATTAGAAGAAGTTGAAGAACAGCTACTCATCGCCGACATTGGTGTCGATGCGACCAAAACTATTATCGCCAATCTTACTGAAAGAACTGCGCGTGGAGATTTAATTTATTCGCATGCGCTCTACAAAGCATTACAAGAAGAGTTGGTTGCATTACTGGCGCCACGTGTAAAACCATTACATATCGATCCAAATAAATCGCCTTATGTGATTTTAATGGTGGGTGTAAATGGCGTAGGTAAAACGACGACGATTGGTAAACTGGCTAAACGTTTACAAGGTGAAGGTAAAAAAGTCATGCTAGCGGCGGGTGATACTTTCCGTGCTGCAGCGACTGAGCAACTACAAATTTGGGGTGAACGTAACGATATTCCAGTTGTCGCTCAGGGGCATGGTGCTGATAGTGCGTCGGTTATCTTTGATGCTTTTGAAAGCGCGCGTGCGAAAGGTATTGATGTTCTAATCGCTGACACAGCAGGTCGTTTGCAAAATAAATCAAATCTTATGGAAGAGTTGAAAAAAGTTAAACGTGTGATGCAGAAGATTGATGCAACGGCACCGCATGAAATTATGTTAATTGTAGATGCGGGAACAGGCCAAAATGCAATTAACCAAGTACAACTGTTTGATGAGGCGGTTGGCTTAACGGGTATTACGATTACTAAACTTGATGGTACAGCGAAAGGTGGTGTGTTATTTAATATCGCAAGCCGTACCCATGTGCCAATTCGTTATATCGGTGTCGGTGAAAAGATTGATGATTTACGCCCATTCTCAGCTAAGTCTTTCGTTGCTGCGTTGTTTGAAACTGATAAGTAATTAGTTTACGTTAAAAAAACTCCACTCAATGTGGAGTTTTTTATATTTCAAAAATAGTATTGTTTCAAAAATAAAACGATATGTCGTATTTTTTAGACTATTCCTAAAAAATGTATCGTTATACACTACATTCAATCCAAGATAACGCCTTAAAGGTATAGTAGGAATAACAACATGAGTAACTTTCTAAATAGCATTAAATCACGTCGTACCATTTATGCAATTGGTAAAAATCTTACAGTTGACCAAGCAACGATTGAAGAAACAATTCGCGAAGCAGTAAAACAAAGCCCATCATCATTCAACTCTCAAACTTCACGTGTTGTAACTTTATATGGTGAATCACACCATAAATTTTGGGAAATTGTTCGCGAAACTTTACGTAAAATGGTTCCAGCAGAAGCATTTGCAAATACTAGCGCGAAAATTGATAGTTTCTCAGCAGGTTTTGGTACGGTGTTATTTTATGAAGATCAAGATGTTGTAAAAGGTTTACAAGAGCAATTCGCATTGTATGCGGATAACTTCCCAGTTTGGTCTGAACATTCAAGTGCAATTGCACAGTTCGCAACATGGACTGCATTATCTGAAATTGGTGTTGGTGCATCATTACAGCACTATAATCCAATCGTGGATGCTGAAGTGGCTGAAACTTTTGATATTCCATCAAACTGGAAACTACGTGCACAGTTAGTATTCGGTTCTATTGAAGCGGCTGCTGGTGAAAAAACCTATATGGATGATGCTGCACGTTTCAAAACTTTTAACTAAGTAAATATACGTCTCATTAAAAAGAGCACTCAATGTGCTCTTTTTTTATTTAAGGGTTTGTATTCGCCAAAAGAACTATGGCGCTTAGCATTAGAATTGATGTATATATCTTAAAAAGCCAAATTGTTGGAATAGACAGTTTTATTTTATGTCATAAAATGGTCATAATCGCAGAGCATAGTGCTTACGATTTCATAAATTGTTTATATCGAGAAGAGTCTAATGTCTTTAAGAGTTGGTGTTGCTGCTTTCGGGTTATTATTGAGTAGTTCAGTTTTTTCGGCAGTCACAATCACTGCACCTGAAGAAATCGTGATTCTTGCGGTAAATGGTCAAGAAGTAAATAATGGGTTAATTCCTTCAAAGAAAAACAACTATCAGGTTGATGCTGGTAATTTGACACTGAATGTACGTTACCGTGAATATTTTGAACATTTAAATGGTGAGCATGACATTGTCAAGTCAGGTGTTGTCACTATTCAGGCATCTGACCTACAAGATAATAGGTCTTATACGTTGGCACTGGTAAATGCTCCAAAAGACTTTAGTGAAGCAAAAAAATTTGCTGAACAGCCTACGGTTGCTTTATATGATCAAAGCAAAAAACTTGTAGTACAGCAAACAGGTGCAAATAATGAAGCTCAACCGTGGTTTTCAGGTAATAGTTTACTAGGTCGTACTTTAGATTTAACCCAAAAAAACAAAAATAATGTCGTGAATCAACCTGCACCCGTATATGCAGCTTCGACAACAAGTGTAGCACCTGTTGCTGTAACAGCAACAACGGCAGTATCGGGCAATATAAAAACCACAGATCAGCAACTCGTAGACTTGTGGCAAAAAGCATCAAAAGCTGAGCGTCAAAAATTTATGGCGTGGTTAGCAGGGCAAACGAACTAATTGCTCCACTGTAAAAGAACCGATGTTATCATCGGTTTTTTATTGAGCGTATAAAATAGAAATGTCTTTAAACATTAGAACTGCAAAAAATGATGATGTAGCGCAATTGGTTGAATTAATCAATTTGGCTTATCGGGCTCAATCTGAGCGAAGTTGGACCACCGAAAAAGCATTTGTAGATGGAACACGCATTACTAATGAGCAATTGAATGGAGACTTGAGCCGATCCAATTTTAAACTGTTTGTTGGCGAGAATGAACAAGGTTTGTTAGTTGCTTGTATTGGACTCAGTCTTGATCATAATTCTGTTGAAATTGGAACTTTTGCGATTGATTCATCGGTTCAAAACTTAGGATATGGCAAACAAATGCTCAATTATGTTGAAGCATATGTTGCACAGAGTTGTTCGGAAGTTCGTGATTTAATTATGTATGTCTTGGATGTTCGCTCTGAGTTAATCGCATATTATCAGCGTCGTGGTTATCAAATTACAGGTCATACAGAGCCTTATCCTGTAAATGCAAATGTAGGTCAGCCGTTGGTACCAATTCAGTTAATTGAAATGAAAAAGACGATCATATAGTCTATTGATTATAAATTAAAAATTTTATTACTCAATATTTTAAATTACATTGTAATTACTTTGTATGTTATTAAATGATCATTCAAACGACACAAAAAAGAGGAAGCCATGCTTCCTCTTTTTATTTGATTTGTTAAAGATTAATTACCAATCCAAATATAATAGCCTAAAATCATCAGAGGCCATGCAATATAAGGACTAAATAACCATTTCCATAACCAAAATCTTGGTATAAACCCAACACCATGAATAAAACCGCCAGAAATACCGACCATGACGAACATCAGTATACTGTGGTTGTAGTGACCATTGGCATCTAACATTAATGATGGGTGTACCAATAAAATAGCAGCAAGTGGCAATGCCAACAAAAACGAAACGGTCATTGCAAGCACTTGAGCTTTACTATTCTTCGGTGTTGTCATTGCTTCAGCCATTTTATTATTCCTCATCTAAATCTTGATGGTGTTCGATATAGAGTGCACTGAGTACACCTGCGAAGCATGCCATCAAAATGCCTAGAATCCATGCAAAATACCACATTTCACATCTCCTCATTAGTACAAACTATGTGAATTTTCTTCAATGTGTTTGTTAGTGATGACACCCCACATTTTGTAATAAGACCAAGAGGTATAGATCAAAATGAGAGGAACAAAAATACAAGCAGCAACAGTCATTACACCAAGAGTTTTGTGACTTGAAACAGCATCCCACATCGTTAAACTTGATGTTGGGTTGATACTTGATGGCAATAAGAATGGGAATAATGCAAAACCAGCAGTTAAGATCGCACCCACAATCATCAGACTCGTACCTGTAAAGCTTGCAGCTGCCTTACGTTTTCCAGCACTAAGAATAACCAATAATGCACCTAGGATTGCAACAATTGGTGCAGCCATAGTAATTGGGTAAGTTGAGTAGTTATTCAACCAACCATGGTTTGCATTTGTTACCACTTCTTTTGCAAGTGGGTTTAATGCAGCATTAGTATTAACAGCAGTAGCATAACTATAGCCTGAGATATTTCCAAACAATAACCAAGCGCCAGCCGCTAAGAAACATACAAGGAATGCGATTGCCATAATTTGAGTTGCTTTAGCCGAACGGTTATGTAAATCACCATCAGTACGAAGCATTAACCATGCGCCGCCATGAGCAGATAACATTGACAAACTCACGATACCACAGACAAGTGCAAATGGATTCAATAATGCAAAGAAGCTGCCTGTGTATTCAGAACGTAAGGTGTCGTCTAAGCTAAATGGTACGCCCAAAAATAAGTTACCAAATGCAACACCGAATACTAGTGCTGGTACAGCACCACCAATGCATAGACCCCAATCCCAAGAAGTACGCCATTGGGTATTTTCTAATTTAGAACGATAGTCAAATCCAACGGGTCTGAGGAATAGCGCAAATAGAACGAGTAGTAATGCCCAGTACATGCCAGAGAAAGCGACAGCATAAACCATTGGCCATGCAGCAAAAAGTGCACCACCAGCGGTAATAAACCAGACTTGGTTACCATCCCAGTGTGGTGCAATCGTATTGATTGCAGCACGTCTTTCAGAATCAGTTTTACCTACAAATGGCATCAGTGCCATTGAGCCCATATCAAAACCATCGGTGAGGGCAAAGCCAATCAGTAATACACCAACCAATACCCACCAAATAATTTTTAGGAGTTCATATTCGATCATGATTGAGCCTCCCCAGTTTTTGCAGCTAGTTTTTCAAAATGATATTTACCAGTGTGCAACGAACTTGGACCTAAACGAGCAAATTTGATCATTAAGTACATTTCAATAATGAGCAGTACCGTATAGAACGCAGCAAGTGCAATAATTGATCCCCATACATCACCTGTGCTTAAAGAAGATGCAGATAGATGTGTTGGTAAAACTTCACCAATAGACCATGGTTGACGACCACCTTCAGCTACATACCAACCTGTTTGAATTGCAATCCATGGTAGTGGAAGAGCAAATAGAGCAAATTTAAGTAACCACGGTTTTGTTTCGGCATTACGTTTAGCGACTGACCACGCAGCCAGTAGGAAAAGTAATAACATTAATGCACCAGAAGCCACCATCGCACGGAACGAGAAAAACAATGCAGCGACATTTGGAATGGTATCTTTAGTTGCTGCTTTGATATGTTCTTCAGTTGCGTCAACAACATTCGGTGTATATTTCTTTAATAGCAGACCATAGCCTAAGTCTTTTTGATTTTTTTGAAATGATGCAAGTAACTCTGGGGACTGATCGCCTGCACGGAGTTTTGTTAATTCGCTATACGCCACCATACCATTACGAATACGGATTTCATGCTCTTTCATCAAGTCATGTAAGCCAGTAACTTCTTTGTCTGTCGAGCGAGTTGCAATGATTCCCATAACATATGGAATTTTAATTGCATAATCGGTACGCATTTCTTTTTGGTTAGGAATACCAAATAAAGTAAATGCGGCAGGTGCGGGTTCAGTGTGCCATTCAGCTTCAATTGCAGCGAGTTTAGTTCTTTGCACATCACCCAATTCATAACCTGATTCATCACCAAGTAAAATGACGCAGAAAGTTGAAGCTAAACCAAAAATTGCAGCAATCGCGAAAGAGCGACGAGCAAAGGGCATATCACGTTTCTTTAGCATATAATAGCTTGAGATGGCGAGTACAAAAACTGCACCTGTGACATAACCGGCAGAAACGGTATGTACGAATTTTACTTGAGCGACTGGGTTGAAAATCAACGCTCCGAAGTCTACAAGTTCCATACGCATGGTTTCATAGTTAAATGCGGCACCAACAGGGTTTTGCATCCAACCATTTGCGATGAGAATCCACAAGGCTGACATGTTAGAGCCAATCGCCACTAGCCAAGTTACACCTAAGTGTTGAACTTTAGAAAGACGATCCCAGCCAAAGAAGAATAGACCAATAAAAGTCGATTCTAGGAAGAAAGCCATTAGGCCTTCAATTGCAAGCGGTGCACCAAAGATGTCGCCTACATAGTGAGAATAATAAGCCCAATTGGTACCAAACTGGAATTCCATCGTTAAACCAGTAGTTACACCTAAGGCAAAGTTAATCCCGAAGAGTTTCCCCCAAAATTTGGTCATGTCTTTGTAAATTTCTTTACCAGAAATCACATAAGTGGTTTCCATGATGGCAAGAATAAAAGCTAGACCTAAAGTTAGAGGGACGAAAAGAAAGTGATACATTGCGGTCATTGCGAATTGGAACCGCGAAAGATCGACCACGCTTTCAGAAATCATCAACGTGTCTCCTGAGTTTTGGACATATCGCCAGCAATACGCTCGGCAACTTCATTGTTAAAATCTTTTGGAATCGTTGGGGCATCAAACCAGATATGTTTAACCACCATGAGAAGCACAACTTTAATAATAAGAATGATTGTGATCTCTCTGATTAATCTTCGATTTGGATCTTGAGAACTCATGTTCATAGAACTTCGCCTCATATTTAAAAACATGTAAAACATTATTAAATAAAATCCATTAAAAATAAACCTTTAAGGGCTTTAAAATGAATTAATTTAATATTTTTATAAAAATCAATTAATTATATGGATTTTGATCAAATTTTGAAAATATTATTATTACCCAACTAAAATAATATGAATTAATTTGAAAAACTGATTAAAACAGTTGTATTTATATTTTTAAATCTGATTAAAAAGGTTTGGTTTATAATTAATTTAAGAAAAATTAAACCAACTAAAATAGTATGGATATAAAAAATATAATATTTACAATCATTTAAGGAATTGATTACATAATTAAGTAATTTTTATAATGGATTCTGCACAAAACCTAGTGTATTGGTAGAGTTTGCTTTAAAAAATGTGTGAAATATCATCCTTCATTTTGGTTTGAAAGTTAGATCAATAGATTGATGAAAATGGAAGAGGTGATTAAACGTTTTTTACTTTTTCTTTATGTAACAAATTGTAATTTTAATGATGAATGAAAAAAATTCTAATCGCTTCAATTAGATTTCAACGGATTTTGGGTTCAGTCTGCGGTAAATAGTTTATTTGAAATAGAGATTTTTTTAGCAATATAGTATGAATTGGATTTCTGACTGATCAACAACACTTGAGATTGTAACTCTAATTCACCATATTCTGGCTCTACTTGTACATAATACAGTTGACCAAATTCATTGCGAACACGTGCCTGTGCAGAGAAGCCTGGACGTGCATTTCCCGTTGAGATTGTTGCTAAACGACCCACTAAGTTAATGTGAGTATGTGTGACTTTAGGTTTAATCACTTGGTCAAGACAATTAATCATAAACACTGTAAAAAAGATGTCGATAATCAAAGCAGGAACAAAAAGATAGTAAGGCGAGATAAAGTAGTGTTGTAAAGCAAAAAATGAAAGCTCTAGAAAATAACCTGCAAAACTAAAATTGATGAGTAAAAATACAAATATTAAGTATTTAGAAAATTTTACATCTAATAGCGGTGAATTTAATAACCACTCTGGTGTCATTTTCTTTACGAGATGACTTGGACGTAACCCAATAAAAATACCAATTGTTTCTGCAATGCTGAGCAAAATCAAAGCCACTACGCTCATGTGAAATGGCATAAGGTAGTAATTTAAAAAAAACTCAGTCATCGCAGAATTCATGATTTAGGTATTAGTCAATATAAATACCACCATCAGAGTGTACTTCCAAATTTAATTTTTCAAGGAATTCACCTAGACATGGTCCTGAAATACATTCACCAGTTTCTACTGAGAATAATGCTCCATGAGTTGAGCATTGGATATACTCACGATCCTGATCTAAAAATTGATTTTCTAAATACTCAAGTTCAGTTTGCAAATGTGGGCAAACATTTTGATAAGCGTAAAAGCTACCATCTTTCTGAGTAATAAAGATTGTTGTTCCTTTCATGGTGTCATATGCACGAGACTCACGATCTGGAACTTCTTCAGTCATGCAAATCTTTTCCATTTTAAGCATATTCCTGTTGAGAATTTTTAAATTGTTCAAATAATTTGGCATAGTTTTCAACGGCTAAGCGTGGACCAAATTGTGCAACAACTTCACTAGAAATTAAAATAGCCAGTTGAGCCGCAGCTTTTAAAGTTAAACCAGCGTTAATGGCATATAAGAATGCACCAGCAAAAGCATCGCCAGCACCGTTAGTATCAACGGCATGAACTTCACGACCAGCAACGTGGAATTGTTGTTCAGGGTCAATGATGACTGCGCCATTTGCGCCTTGAGTGATGACAATATGTTGATTCTTTGATTTTAAAACTTCAATAGCTGCATCAAGTGTTTCAGTATTACTGAACATTAGCGCTTCTTGTTCGTTACAGAATAACAAGTCAACGCCGTCATCTAAGAGTTCTTCTAGCCCTTGACGTGCATATTGCACCATTGCAGGATCAGACAGTGAGAGGGCGATTTTAACGCCATGTGCTTTGGCAAGTTCACGTGCTTGTTTAACCGCAACACGAGCAGTATCACTTGTCGATAAGTATCCTTCGATATAGAGCCATTTTGCAGCTTTTAACGGTTCAAAATCGATTTGTTCAGCAGTTAATTCAGCGGTAATGCCTAAATATGTGTGCATAGTACGTTCTGAATCAGGACTGATCAGAACCATACATGTGCCTGTTACACCCTCACTAATTGATTGTGCAGCGGTTTTAATGCCTGCTTCATTTAAACCATTCAAGTAGATTGAACCGAGGTCATCATTACCTACACGGCATCCATAAAAAGCTGTACCACCTAGAGCACTGAATGCAACAGTTGTGTTTGCAGCCGACCCACCACTTGCTTGACCTTTATAGTTTTGGGTGTCTTGTAATTGTTGATATAAAGCAGCCTGAGTTTCACCATCGGTCAACTGCATTGTGCCTTTTTGCAAAGCTTGCTGTGTTAAAAACTCATTTGAGACTTTAAATTCTTGGTCAATCAGCGCATTACCAATTGCAAAAAGATCAACAGTTGTCATGTTTGTCATCACATTAAAAAATCAAAAAGCAAAGTTTACACTAATGCTCTGGATTACAGTAGTTTGTTGGAAAATTTAGCGTAGTTCTAAATAGTTAATTGTTGCGTTTTTCTGTTTCAATTTTTATTTAAGCGGACCAATCAAGAATAAAAATATTTAATGAACAAAGCGCCGAAATTCTATGGCAATACTTCAGGCGACTACTTCTAGTTCACATGAACTTTTGTCAAAAGTTCCACAAGTCACAGCTTTATTCTGGTTGACTAAAATTTTTGCCACAACATTTGGAGAAACGGCTGGAGATGCTGTTTCCATGTCACTTAATCTAGGTTATTTGATTAGCACTTTTATTTTTGGTGGTTATCCTTGGGTGTGTATATTGGTCGAAACACAAGCACACTCGCTTAAATCCAACGTAAATATTTTTATATTCGATGAAATCACAGAGAAAAAATGCGTTGAATTTTGGTTGGCGCATTTTTCTACAAAAACATACCAATTTACATGGATATCCATGTGTATTCTTCGGTAGACTCTCTATATTAAATTAGTGTTATTTAAATAGATAAATTGGAGATCACATGACTGTAGATGTTACTGAAAGCATTACTCAAACCATTCATCCCGCGTTTCAGCTATTACGTCAACACCATGTAGAAGCACTCGATATTCAAGTTTCAGAATATAAGCATAAAGTAACTGGTGCTGTTCACTACCATTTGGCCACAAATCACGATGAAAATGTATTTTTGGTGGCATTTAGAACTCAACCGATGGATTCTAAAGGAACAGCTCATATTTTAGAGCATACCGCTTTATGTGGTTCTGAAAAATTTCCTGTACGCGACCCATTCTTTTTAATGATTCGCCGTTCATTAAATACCTTTATGAATGCATTCACAGCAGCAGATTGGACAGCTTATCCATTTGCGACACAGAATAAAAAAGATTTTCAGAATTTATTGTCAGTGTATTTAGATGCTGCATTCGCTGCAAATTTGAATCCTTTAGATTTTGCTCAAGAAGGGATTCGAATTGAATTAGAGAATGATCAAGCCGTTTATAAAGGTGTGGTGTTCAATGAAATGAAAGGAGCGATGAGTTCACCTACAGATCAGCTCTATCACCAATTGGCACATCATTTATTCCCTGAAACGACCTATCACTATAATTCAGGTGGTGATCCAAAAGACATTCCTGATTTAACCTACGAACAGCTTGTTGATTTTTATAAAACACATTATCACCCAAGTAATGCAGTCTTTATGACTTTTGGTAATCAAACTGCCTATGATTTACAGGAGCAGTTTGAAAAATTAGCATTAAATAAGTTTTCTCAGGGTACAACATTATATTCAAAACCTGAAAAACGTTTATTAGCACCAATAGAAGTGACTGAAAGCTATGCAGTTGATAGCGAAGACTTAAAAGATAAAACTTATCATGTGATGTCATGGTTACTCCCTGAAACCAGTGACATTAAATTACGTTTAGGTATGCGTTTAGTAGAAGGGATTTTATTAGAAAATTCAGCGTCGCCGTTGCGTCATTATTTAGAAACTTGTGGTTATGCACAGTCAACGGGTCCATTGATGGGAGTTGATGATAGTAACTTCGAAATGACGTTCTATTGTGGCGTACAAGGCTCGAATGAAGAACATGCTGAAACATTTAAAAATGGTGTTTTAGATATTTTGAAAGAGGCTGCTTCAAAACCAATTGACCGTGATTTGGTTGATGCGATTTTACATCAAATTGAATTGCATCAACGTGAGATCAACGGTGATGGTACGCCTTATGGTTTAAGCCTTATTTTGAATGGTCTAGGTAGTGCAATTCACCATAATGATCCAATCCATGTTTGGGATGTGGATTCTGCAATTGAGCAAGTGAAAGAAGAATTGAAAGACCCAATGTGGTTGTCTAATTTAATTCAAACTCATTTGTTAGATAATCCGCATCGTGTACAAATGACCTTAGTGCCAGATGCGACCAAATCAGTAAAAGAGCAACAGGCTGAGCAAGCACGTTTGGCTGAAATTACGGCTAATTTGACAGAAGATCAAAAAATTGAAATTCAGCAAAAAACTGAAGCATTAAAAGAACGTCAAGACACAGCTGATGATCTTGAGTTACTTCCTAAAGTTGGTTTGGAAGATGTGCCTGCGGATTTGCATATTGTTCAAGGTCAATTGCGTGAGATTATCTGTAATGGTCTGGATACACCATTAAATCTTTATCATGCAGGCACCAATGGTATTTATTATCAACAAGTTTTGATTCAGATTCCAGACGAAATCGTACAGTCGCCTTATTTCAACTTACTTTCTATCTTGATGGGTGAGGTTGGCGCAGGTGAGCATGATTATTTAGAATTCCAACAAATCCAAACGGCTGTAAGTGGCGGTTTGGGAATGGGAGCGTCTTTACGTAGCAAAGTGGATGATAAAGATCGAATTAGTGCTTGGTTAACACTGACGACAAAATCACTTACGCAAAAATTAGATTCTATTCAGTTGTTGAAACTTGCCTTTGAGCAGCTTCGTTTTGATGAAAAAGATCGCATTATCGAATTATTGCAGCAACGGAAAACCCGTTGGCAGTCACGTTTGTCAGGTTCTGGACATAGTTATGCAATGCAAATTGCTTCTCGTCAAATGAGTGCATTAGCTCGACGTGACTATCATAATACTGGTTTAGGCGCATTGAATTGGCTTACTCACTTGGTCAATAAGATTGATCAGGATGATACGGCTTATGAAGCTTTAATCGCTGAATTACAAGCAATTCATCGCAAGTTATTACAAGCACCAAAACAGTTCTTATTGGTTTGTGAAGAACATCAATCTGATCGTTTAGTTGAAGAGATTCAAAACGTTTGGGATAAACTGGCTGTCGATAAATCACCTGTAAGCCTAACCGAAGTTGAACAAATCAATACAGAAAATGATGAAGCATGGCTCATTCAGACGAATGTTCAATTCTGTTGCTCTGCTTATCAAGCCGTCGATGTTGCACATGCAGATGCAGCACCATTGATGGTATTGGCTGCGTATTTACGTAATGGTTTCTTACATAGTGCCATTCGTGAAAAAGGCGGTGCTTACGGTGGTGGAGCAAGTTATGATGGTAATGCTTGTTCATTCCGTTTTTATAGTTATCGCGATCCACGTTTAGTTGAAACATTTAATGATTTTGAAGCAAGTGTGCAATGGTTATTTAACGTTGAACAGCAACCATATCAACTTGAAGAGGCAATTCTTGGATTGGTCGCAGGTATGGACAAGCCTGGTTCGCCTGCTGGCGAAGCAATTACTGCTTGTTATGCATTATTGCACGCACGTACGCCAAAATTCCGTAGAGTTTTACGTGAGCGCTTATTAAGTGTGAGTCTGGAAGATTTGCAGCGTGTTGCAAAACAATATTTATTGGAACAAAAACCAGTAAAAGCAGTCGTTGCGCCATTTGCTAAACGTGATGAGCTGCAAGCACTTGGATTTAATATTCAGCAAGTTAATTAAAATAAAAAGTTGGAGACATTTATGGCGTTCAAATCATTTGAACGTGGTCATCTTGAACTAAGTGTAGTCGCTATACTTGGTTCTTTTGCTACGTCTGGTGTAAATGCGCAGGTAACTACACCTGCTAGTCCAGCAACTGTTGATGCTTGTGTTGCCTTGGCTTCTAGTGCAGAGCGTTTAGCTTGTTATGATAGCCTTTTTAAGGCGCCGACCATTATTCCAACACAAGTTCAGACAGATGCCGCACCTGTGGTCACAGCCGCTGTGCCTGTGGTCGAGTCGAATGAACCAGACAAACCTGAATCTTTAAAAGACAAGGTGGTTCAAAAAGTTAGTGACCTGCATTTATTGGGTGCTGCGCCCAAGTTTGATCCGAATGTTTCCTTGCTGGACCGCCGTTGGGAGTTGTCGGAAGAAAGTAAACTGGGGGTGTGGAATATTCGTGCCTATCAACCTGTTTATTTGCTGCCCGCATTTTGGACCAGTGATAAGAATGAATTTCCTAGTAGCCCCAATCCAAACAACACTGTTAAAGATCAACAAAACTTAACCTCTACAGAAGCTAAGTTTCAAATCTCTTTAAAAACGAAAGCCTTAGAAAATATTTTAGGCAATAATGGTGATGTCTGGTTGGGGTATACGCAGTCTTCACGTTGGCAGGTTTACAACTCTGAGGAATCACGTCCATTTCGTGAGACCAATTACGAACCTGAAGCAAGTTTGATGTTCAGAACCAACTATGAAATTTTAGGTTTAAATGCGCGTCTGTTAGGTGTGACTTTAAATCATCAATCCAATGGTCGTTCTGATCCATTATCACGTAGTTGGAACCGTGTAATTTTTAATTTAGGGTTTGAAAAAGATAATTTTGCGTTGATGGTACGTCCTTGGTACCGTGTCGAAGAAAATGCCAAGGATGATAATAATCCTGATATTAAGGATTATATGGGGCGTGGAGACTTAACAGCATTTTATCGTCACGATGACAACGATTTCTCGCTAATGTTACGTCATTCTTTAAAAGGTGGTGATCGCTCGCATGGTGCTGTGCAATTTGATTGGGCATTCCCAATCAAAGGTAAGTTACGTGGACATCTACAACTCTTTGATGGTTATGGTGAGAGCTTGATCGATTATAACCATCGTGCGACCTATGCGGGTTTAGGCGTTTCTTTGATGAATTGGTATTAAATGAGTTTAAATATTCCTGAGTCATTGTTGCAGCTTGAAGCAAATTGCGGCGTATTCGCGATCTGGTTGATCTTAAAGCAATATCAGATCCATATTGATATTGCTGACCTGATTCAGTTATGTCGCCATGACCAACAAGAGGGAACTTTTACCATAGCATTGGCTGTGGCACTGAAAAAATTAGGCTTTGAAGTGTCATTGTATACTGACCCTGATCCGAATATTGATGAGAAAGAAAAGCAAAGTTATTTGGATGCCCAAGGTCTTCAGATTCCAATTCAGGCTGCTTTGACCTATTCCGAGATTCAGAAGGCATTTGAAAATGGTCACTTTGTTATCGTGTTTTATGACACCTTACACGGTGTGGGAAACCAATCTTTGATTTATTCAATTGATGAACAAGAGATTAGTTTCTGTGATCATTTTGAAGTGATGTCAAAAAGTACGTTTGAACAACAACGCCAAGCCGATGGAATTTGTCGGCAGGTGATTGTGGTTGAGCAATATTCAGAGTTTTATCCGATCTGAATATTGGCATTTGCATGTTTCAAACGACTTTTCTTTGGTGTAGCAATCAGGTAGGCGAGTGTTAATGGCCCAAGTCGACCTGTGTACATCAGTAAGCTCAAAACAAATAAGCTACCATCATGCAATTCACCTGTAACACCACGAGATAAACCAACAGTGCATGCAGCCGAAACAACCTCAAACATAAGATCTAAAACATCCAGTTTAGGTTCAAGTAAGAAAATTGTGAAACAGCCGATAAACACTAACATACCTGTAATTGCTGTCACGGCAAGCGCTTTATAGGTGGTTTCCTGCGAAACTGAATGATTGAAAATACGAATTTCTTCATTACGCCGTAGAAATGAAATCACACACAACAGCAATATTACAAAAGTACCAACTTTAATACCACCTGCGGTACTCAGTGAACCGCCACCAATAAACATCAATAGCATCGTGAGCAGTGTTGTACTGTGTTCCATCGAACCTGTATCAATAGTATTGAATCCCGATGAACGAGGTACTGTCGCTTGGAACCAAGCATTCATGGCTTGTTCACCAATATTCATTGAACCTAAAGTAAGTGGATTGTTGGCTTCTAAAAGCCAAATCAAAATAAAAGCCACAATATTTAGTGTCGCAATTGCACTGAGGATTAGCTTGCTATTCGGTGTAAGTTTACTCCAACGTTTATTTTGTTTAACGTCAATTAAAACAAGAAAACCAATTCCACCCAACGTATATAGCGTACTAATGGTTAAACAGATAAGATAATGACCTTGGAAATTTATTAAGCTGTTATTGAATAGCGAAAAACCCGCATTGTTGAATGCAGAAATACTGTAGAAAATTGAATAATATAATCCACGGTCAAAGCCATAAATAGGTATAAAAGAAGTACTTAAGATAATAACGCCAATCAGTTCAAAAAAAAGTGTATAAATCACCACACCTTTTGCCACAAAGGTAACTTTAGATAAGCTGGTTTGACCTAAGCTATCTTGTGCCATCATTTGTTGTTTGAGCCCGAGTTTAGGCGCTAGACTTAAGGCTGCCAAAATAGCAAAAGTCATAAAACCCAAACCACCTGTTTGGATTAATAAAAGAATAATAACTTGCCCGAGATGACTAAAAGACTCATTTAAATTCACTACAGATAAACCTGTAATGGTTACAGCCGATGTTGCTGTAAATAAGGCATCCATCCAGCTCAAATTGCCTTTATTGGCGATAGGGAGTTTGAGTAATAGTGTTCCAATGATAATAAAACTCAGAAACCCAATCGCTAATAAGGAGGGTGGACTTAAGTTAAAAATTTTTTGAGTATTTATTTTTATCGTCATTTTATACAAAACATCCTGAGAGCTTGCGGAGATGGCTGAGCGAGCCTTCTAAAATAAGTACGTCTCCAGCCTGTAGAGTAAAATTCACATCGGTTTCATATAGAATTTGTTGATCACGTTTAAGTAATAAAAGTTTGATATTGGGTTCTTGTTTTAAGATGCCCGATAAATTCACATTATTCAGCTTTGCTTGTACTGGAACTTTGACAATATAACGATCATCATCCAAAGCCATA
The DNA here is from genome assembly GCF_002165385.1 of Acinetobacter sp. WCHA39. Taxonomy (NCBI): domain Bacteria; kingdom Pseudomonadati; phylum Pseudomonadota; class Gammaproteobacteria; order Moraxellales; family Moraxellaceae; genus Acinetobacter; species Acinetobacter sp. WCHA39. The sequence goes on along the minus strand of NZ_NHRP01000004.1, from coordinate 67,407 downwards.
TAACGGCTAACCATGGGATAATTTAACGCTTGAGCAACCCGCACACCCATATCTTCTTCAGGGTGAATAATTTTACTGACGTTTAAATGGGAGAGGATAGTGTGGTGGGCTTTAGTTTTGGCTTTAACGAGGATTTTATCCACCCCTAAATTTTTTAGATTTAAAACACAAAGAATACTGGCTTCAATATCTTCACCAATCGCGACCACGACGGCATCACAATTTTGGATATTCAGTTCTTCTAATACATGTTCATCGGTTGCATCTGCAATCACGGCATGGGTAATGCGATCAGCTAAGCTCTCTACATTTCGTTTAATGGTATCGATCCCAATCACATCATGATTGAGTTTGGTCAGTTCTAAGGCAACAGTTGCTCCAAAACTACCTAAACCAATGACTGCAAACTGTGCCATAACTGTCCTTAACTAAATGATAAAAATGTCTTTTTATTCATTTTAAGGTGGATTAATTGATCTGTTTGTAATGATTTTGTTTGCGATCACATATAAAAGATCAAGATCACTGGGTAAAAATAAAGCCGACATGATGTCGGCTTTAAATGATGAGGTGATTTATTTAAGGAAACGTTTGTAACCAGTATTGTCACTGATTTCAGCATATGGATAAGTAATTTTCTCTAAAGTTTCGATCAACCCATCTGGATTTTGTTTTGCATCAGTTGCTTGTAAACCGACTAAAACACGACCTTCGGCTGCACCATGATTACGATAATGGAATAGCGTAATGTTATGCGTTGGACCTAGACGCTCCAAGAAAGTCAGTAGGGCACCTGGGCGCTCTGGAAATTCAACACGGAACAAGCGTTCATTTTCAAGATTGGCGTGACCACCAATTAAGTAACGAATATGCAGTTTTGCAACTTCATCATCGGATAAATCATCGACATCATATTGTTGCTTGAGTAATTCATGGATTTCGTGACGTTCAACTTCGCCACCTTTCAAGCTAATCCCAACAAATACTTGAGCTTGGCTATCATCACTGGCACGATAGTTAAACTCAGTAATATTACGACCTTGTAGAGCACGGCAGAAATTAAGAAATGCACCTTTCTGCTCAGGAATTGTGACGGCATAGATTGCTTCTTTACGTTCACCCAATTCAGTACGTTCAGCAATATAACGGAGACGATCAAAGTTCATGTTTGCACCGCAAACAATTGAAACCATGTTCTTTCCAGTGAGCTGATGTTCGGTAACGTATTTTTTGATCCCAGCTAAGGCCATCGCCCCTGATGGTTCAACGATACTGCGATTTTCATCATAGGTATCTTTGATTGCGGCACAGATTTCATCGGTATTGACCGTAACAATTGTTGGATCAACAATTGGACCAGAATTATCTGACTTAGATAAGCGGATCATTTCAAAAGGCAATTCACCAATTTGAGCAACGGCTGTACCATCCGCAAATAAACCCACATGTGGCAGAATCACGCGTTCATTGGATTCAAGAGCAGCTTTTAGGCACGCAGATTCTTCATATTCAACACCAATGACTTTGACATGTGGCGCAACTTCACCAAGATAGGCTGCAACACCCGCAATGAGCCCGCCACCACCGACAGCAACGAAAACATATTCAACATCACGCCATTGGCGCAATAATTCATTGGCAATCGTTCCTTGACCAGCAATCACGAGTTCATCGTCATAAGGTGGGATAAAAACTAATCCTTCATCTTCTGCACGTTGTTTGGCATATTTATTGGCAACATCAAAACTATCGCCGTGTAAAACAACCTGTCCACCTAAGTTTTTAACCGCTTGTACTTTGATGTCAGGGGTCGTGCTTGGCATGACAATAATGGCTGGAATGCCTAATTTTTTTCCAGACAGTGCAACACCTTGTGCATGGTTACCTGCTGATGCGCAAATCACACCTCGATCGAGTTGATCTTTAGGAAGTTGGCTAATCCTGTTGTAAGCACCGCGTAGCTTGAAAGAGAATACAGGTTGTAAATCTTCACGTTTAAATCGAATGTTATTGTTAATTTTTTGACTAATTCGTGGAGCTGCTTCAAGCGGTGTTTCAATCGCAACGTCATAAACCGTTGCTTGTAAAATTTGTCGTACCACACGAGACAGCATGTTCATCTTCCCTATAACAGTTTAAAATAGGCAATCATTGTAGCAAACCCCTGTGCATTTGCGCTGTTTTCTTGCAGCAAATGTCAAAATAGTTGAGTGAAGTCATGAGTCTATATGCAACCCAAGATGAAAAAAAACAAGCTGCGGCAAAAGCAGCATTGAAACATTTGCCTAAAGGCGGCATTTTGGGCGTAGGAACTGGAAGTACTGTTAATTTTTTAATTGATCTATTACCAGAGTTGCAATTGGAAGCAGCCGTAGCAAGTTCTAATGCAACAGCTGAACGTCTTAAAAAATTAGGTATCGAAGTGGTTGATATGAACTCGGTAGGTGGTTTGGATGCCTATGTCGATGGTGCAGATGAAATTGACCGTCATATGCATATGATTAAAGGAGGCGGTGCTGCATTAACTCGTGAAAAAATCGTTGCTTCAATTGCTAAGAAATTTGTATGTATTGTTGATGACTCAAAGTGGGTAGAGCAATTAGGTCGTGATTTTCCACTTCCTATCGAAGTCATTCCAATGGCGCGTTCTGCAGTTGCACGTAAAATCGTAGCTTTAGGTGGTGATCCTGTTTATCGCGAAGGTGTTGTTACTGATAATGGTAACGTTATCTTAGATGTTTTTAATTTAAATATTTTGAACGCACTTGATTTAGAGAAAACGATCAACAATATTCCAGGTGTGGTAACCAATGGAATTTTTGCTTTGAATGCAGCTAGTATTGCGATTGTTGCAACCAATAATGGTATTGAAGAACGTACGGCACAGTAATGCAATCAGTTTCGCTTGAAACACAATTGCCTGAAATTAAAGTAGTTCGACATGCAAGAGCGAGAAATTTGCGTTTGCGTGTTGAACCTACAGGTATTCGTTTAACAGTCCCTATCTTTTGTACAAAGCGGCAGATTCAGCAATTTCTGCAACAGTCTGAACAATGGTTATTAGAGACATGGAGCAAGCAACAAGAACAATTTAATCAGACTATAAATTTTCCTGAACAACTTGTTTTATTTTATCATTTGCAACCATTTCAAATTATTCAGCAACAGCAACGTCATATTTTTAAATTTAACTGGGAACAACATATTTTATTTATTCGAAATGAAAGCCCTGAATTAGCTTTAAAAGCTGCTGTATTAGCATATGCGAAACAGTTTTTACCAGAATATTTAAACTTAATAAGTGAGCAGACGGGCTTACAATATGGCGAATGCACGGTGAGAAAGCCAAAGACACGTTGGGGAAGTTGTAGTTCAGAACATGACATTATGCTTAACGCGGGATTAGTATTAATGCCGATGCATAATGTACGATCAGTGTGTATACATGAATTAGCACATACGAAGTATTTTGATCATAGTGCAGCATTTTGGGGTGAAGTGGCGAAGTATGATGAAAGTTATATCGAAAATCGCAGGCAATTAAAAAGTATTCAATTGCCTGCGTGGTGGTACTAAATCAAATAAAACTACATTCAAGTTGGGTTGTTTGTAGTTGATCAGGTGCCTTGCGAGTATCTAGGCCCGCACTAGCACTTAATACTTGATTACCATTTAGTTTTATTTGAATAAACTTATACTTTTGTAAAGTAAAGTCGATGTCAGTAGAACTACTATTGAGTAGGTAGTCTTGAGCTGTATTATTGATGAGCATTAAATTATCAGTACTATCGCCATCAAGTTTTGAAGTGAAGATTTGAGTACCTTTTTGTAGTTCTAAAACACCGTTAGCTCTGATATTTAGTTTGCAATCGTTAATTTTATCTTCGTAACTGCCAATTAGATACTCAATAGAAGGTAAATTAGGATTAAAGACAGTATTAATTCCAGTTACACCTGATTGGCATAAATAATTCGAATCTAGACATTTTGATGTTGAACTATTAACGGCAAAGCCTACAGCTCTTCTATAGTCACCAGCCCCCGCTACTCTGAAAACATCTGTAGCTTGCATTTTTGGATCGGTACCTGAGTATATTTTTTGTTCAAGTTGTAAATATCCAAGTGGATTAGATGTTTGTTGCTCATACTTTGTGGCAAGTTTTAGTACAGCACTTTTTAATAATCCAGCATATTGATCTCTAATATTTTTTTGATTTTCTGCAATGTTAATTAAAGTGTTTTTATTTGGATCTGTATTTTCAGGGGCTGGGTCAATTAATGAAACAAGTGGACTAGGATCTCCATGTATTTTTTTCCCATCTAAATAACCATCTTTTAAATCGATTGCTAAGTTCTTGGTAAATTCAACAAATGCATTTTCAGGGTTTGAGCTTGACCATTGTTGAATGTAGCCAAAGTTTAAATAGGTATTAATATATTTATTGATGGTGGCAATAGTTAGGTTATTTGATTTAAATATAGTAAGTATTGTGCTTGATGATAAGTTTGGTAAATCAACATTTGAAAAGCCATTTAATAAGGCACTGTTGACATCATTAGTCGCAAATTGTAGCTGTAATGCACTAACTTGTTTGGAGTTAATGATGTCTGTAGGGAGTTGACCAGATCTTACGATAGCACGTTGATAAATTGCTTCAGAGCTTGGGGTTATATAGATTGGTTGCGTTAAATTGCTAGTATTAACTTCTACTAAAGCATTAAAAGTTAAAGAGAAGCTTTTATATTGGCCATTGAGAAAATCATAAATTAATGAGTTAGGTGTAGTAGATATTTCAATTCTATACAAATGATCCGTATTAAGTACTTTCGGTAAGGTAATACTGAGATTTGAAGTAGTACTAACATTTTGTTCTATGATTAAAGAATCATCAAAATTATCATATACTTTGACTATAACATCACGCATTTCTACTGGAACTTTAATATCGAAGTTTTTAGGCTTTGGAATCACAACTTCTGGAGTGGGTGGGACATATTGTGCCTCGCTTTCACCGCTTCCACAGCCTACTAGAAAAGCTGGACTAAGCAAAAAAATACTGCTTACGCCTAAACTGATGTATTGGTTTAATCTTTGTTTTGATCTCAAAGAAGGCATTCCAGCTCTCCAAAATTTAGCATCCATGAAATTTATTATTACCGCATGGTTTTTATTCTATGCGAATACTTAGATGATTCAATAGTATTTCTTGACCAGTGGTAAAATTGAATTTATATAAAACAATTTGACAGAACTTTTACACTGTTTTTAATGTTATAGCGACCAGTTAAGTGAAAAATAAGTTGTTAAATTTAGATTTTTGTTTTTAGAAATTTTTATATTTTTACTAACTTTAGCTAGATACAAAATCAATTCCTCAAGTTGTAACTTAGAAATGCTATATAACTTATAGGGTTATGGATTGTGGAAATGGCGTCAAACTGCCATACTACAACCACTATTTATAGTTTGAGGTAGAGCACGTGATTTCTGTTGGCATCGTGGGTGGAACTGGATATACAGGCGTCGAATTATTACGTCTTTTATTAAGGCATCCACAAGCCCAAGTACGTGTTTTAACATCTCGAACTGAAGCAGGAAAACGTGTTGCAGATATGTTTCCAAGCTTAAGAGGGCATACAGATTTAGCGTTCTCCGATCTTGACCTAGATGCATTAAAGCAGTGTGATGTTGTTTTTTTTGCAACGCCACATGGAGTTGCAATGCAACATGCGGAAGAGTTGATAGCTTCTAATGTTAAAGTAATTGATCTTGCTGCAGATTTTCGATTGCAAAATCTATCTGAATTTGAAAAATGGTACGGCATGCAACATAGCTGTCCAGATGTATTAGTCGATTCAGTGTATGGTTTAACTGAACTAAATCGTGAAAAAATTAGAACAGCTCAAGTGATTGGTAATCCTGGTTGCTACCCAACAACAGTACAGTTGGGTTTAGCTCCTTTACTAAAAGCTTCAGAAAAATTGATCAATCCGCAAAGTATTATCATCGATGCAAAGTCTGGTGTATCGGGCGCAGGTCGCAAAGCTAGTTTAGGCATGATTTATAGTGAAAATGCTGATAATTTTAAAGCTTATAGTGTCGCTGGACATCGTCATCATCCAGAAATTGTTGAAGCTTTAGAAAACATTTCGGGTGAAAAGGGACAATTTAATCATCTTATTTTTGTTCCCCATCTTGTACCGATGATTCGTGGTATGTTGAGTACAATTTATGTCGATTTAACTGAGCAAGCTCAGAATATAGATCTACAAGCATTGTATGAGCGTTTCTATGAAAATGAACGTTTTGTTGATGTAATGCCAGCAAATAGTTCGCCTGAAACACGTAGTGTGCGCGGTGCAAATGAGCTACGTATTGCTTTATATCAACCTCAACCAAATAAATTGATCGTATTAGTTGCGCAAGACAATTTAGTGAAAGGTGCAGCAGGTCAAGCGATTCAAAATATGAATTTAATGTTCAATTTTGATGAAGCTGCTGGTTTAGAAGGTATTGGTTTATTACCATAAAAAACGCTTTTTTACTTCACACACATTTAAATTTGGATTTAAATGTGTGCTTTGATGTAAATCATAACGATAGAGATGATGATGGAAAACGCTGAACCGACTACTTCACCAGAAAGTTCCGTTAAAAAAAATAAATTCCTCAAGACGAATTTGCCCTTAGTGATTGCTGCTACATTACTGATTGGTAGTAGTTTTATGTTGGGATATACTGTTGGGCATCGTCAAGGTTTGACTGTTGTTGGTTATGATGCAGATGCTCAACAACTTGTTGATGTTGTACAAAAGCAAAAAACCACTTTGGATTCTGTTAGTAAGAGTTTAAATGCTGCTGTTCAAGAACGTGATATGGCGGTTAGTAATGCCGATGAGTTATTTAAAGGTATTAATCAAGCTAATGCTGATAAAACTCAGTTTGAAAGTATGAACGCCATTTATCGTGAAATTTTAAGACAACGTGGTGGTGTTAGCTTAACTGTACAAAATTTAGCGATTAAATCTTTGCCCGAGAATGCTTTTGAATATCAACTGGACTTGGTTCAAGTAAGCCCAAATAAACGTCGAGCTGTTGGTAGTGTTGAGTTAAGATTAATTAAAGATACTGAAGTTTTGGTTGTGCCATTAGAAGATGCCAATTTTAATTTCGATGATTTTGAACGGTTGACTGGGCGCTGGACCATGCCTAAAGGTTTCACGCCTCAGTTCATTGAAGTTCGCTTATCTGGTTCAGCTACACCAGTGATTAAACGCTTTAGTTGGCAACGTGGTCAACCTGTTGATGTGAGTTCTGCTTTTGTATCAGAAATTCCTCAAGCTGAAGCAAATGCCCAATAAAATTTAGTAAGAACTGGATATGCGAAGATATAAACGTCAAATGAATTTAAGTGAAGTGAAAAATGCCTTTCATCAATCTGGATATGTCGATTGGCACTTAAATCCACGTTTAAGTGACTCGCAAGAGGATCATGATGGCGAAGTCATTGTTCAGACAGCACCACCTGAATTAAAAAAACCGCCACTATACGCTGTTGTTTTACTGAATGATGATTACACACCGATGGATTTTGTTATTGAGGTACTACAAAGTTATTTTGGAATGAATCTTGATCAAGCAAGTCAGGTGATGTTGACAGTTCATTATGAAGGCAAAGGAACAGCAGGTATTTATCCACGTGATATTGCAGAAACAAAAGCGAATCAAGTGAATAACTTTGCACGATCTCAAGGCCATCCATTATTGTGTCAGATCGAACCTGAGCAGCGTTAAAAAAAGCGAAGCTTTTTAGCTGCGCAAGACGAGCAACTGTGTTGGGAGTGAAAGCGTTAAAAAAAAGCGAAGCTTTGTTGCGAGTGCAAAACGAGCAACTTTGTTGCGAGTAACAGCGTTAAAAAAGCAATGCACTTGCTTCATATATGGCTCATAAGCTAAGAGTGAAAGCGTAAAAAAGCTGCTGAATATCACTTTGAGTAACCATATCTTGCGAATAGGTCTTTAGAAAACAAGGCTATCTTTCGATATGTGATTTAATCGGTAAATTAAGACATATATTGTTTTGTGCTAAAAATATGAATCAATATACTGACAATCTTTATATTCAACCTATACATGATTTGTTAGGTTTTAACTAAGATCATAGCATATTAAAATTTTTCATAGGTTGAATACGCTTTCATAAATAAAGAATAGATTTGCTGTCTTTTTGAGCGACTAGGCAAGTCTTATTCTCTTTGTAATCGAAATTTTACAACAATACTTTGTTTTGAATCTTGACCAAGATACTCAAGTAATGCTAACTGTAGATTATGAAGTAAAGTGTTATTGTAAACGTATACTAGATAACGCTTTAAAGCCTCAGACAAACCAAGTTAATACCAGCTTATTCTAATATTATCCTTTTAGATGAAGCACAAAATATAAGGGGGTTACATGCTCAGTCGTCAATTAGAAGTATCGTTACGTTTGGCTGTTAGCATGGCTCGTCAAAAGAGACATGAGTTTCTGACAGTTGAACACTTGTTGCTTGCTTTACTTGATAATGATTCAGCAGTCAATGCGTTAAAAGCATGTGGTGCTGATATCGTTACATTGCGTAAAGAATTAGAGGAATATGTAGAGCAACATAGCCCAAAACTTGGTGATAATAGTGAACAGGCGCCTCATCCAACTGAGAGCTTTGATCGAATTTTGCAACGTGCAATTTTCCATGTTCAATCGAGTGGTGGTGACCGTACGGTTGAAGGTGCAGATGTTCTAGTTGCAATGTATTCAGAACGAGATTCGTTCGCAGTTTATTTACTTAAACGTCATCAAATTAACCGTTTAACTTTGACTCAATACCTATCTCATGGCACTCGTAAAGATGAGATTCAAGTTGAAGAAGAAGTTGAAGATATTGAAGGTGAAAGTGCAGCTTCAGCAAATGCTGGGCCACTTGAGCAATATACGCTTAACTTAAATATCGAAGCACAAAAGGGCAAAACTGATCCTTTAATTGGACGTGAAAAAGAAATTGAGCGTGCAGCACAAATTTTATGTCGACGTCGTAAAAATAATCCGTTGCTTGTTGGTGATCCGGGTGTAGGTAAAACCTCAATTGCGGAAGGTTTAGCTTGGCTGATTGTAAATGGCAAGGCACCGAAACCACTTGCAAATGCTGAAGTTTATAGCTTAGACATTGGTGCTTTGGTTGCAGGGACTAAATATCGTGGTGACTTTGAAAAACGTTTAAAACAGTTGTTGAATGCTTTGAAAAAGAATCCAAATGCGATTTTATTCATTGACGAAATTCATATGATCATTGGTGCAGGCTCGAGTATGGGCAGCACTATGGATGCATCGAATTTAATTAAGCCTGCATTAGCGAATGGTACTTTGCGTTGTATTGGTTCAACAACTTTCCAAGAGTATCGTCAGGTATTCGAGAAAGATCATGCCTTGTCTCGTCGTTTCCAAAAGATCGATGTGAATGAACCAAGTATTGGTGAAACGATTGAAATTTTACGTGGCTTGAAAAGCAAGTTCGAAGATTTCCATCATGTTGAATACGATGATAAAGCTCTTGTTGCTGCTGTTGAGTTGTCAGCTAAATTTATCAATGATCGTTTTTTACCAGATAAAGCGATCGATGTGATTGATGAGGCTGGTGCACAACGCCGTTTGAAAGCTGAAGTCGATGGTACAACCATCTCGGTTGAAAATATCGAAGACATCGTTTCTAAGATTGCGCGTATTCCACCGAAAACAGTATCTAAAGATGACAAGTCTGTACTTGAGAATTTGGAACGTGATCTTAAACGTGTTGTATTTGGCCAAGATGAAGCGATTACAGCACTTGCATCAGCGATCAAATTATCTCGTGCAGGCTTGAAAGCACCAGATAAACCAGTGGGAAGTTTTGTCTTTGCAGGTCCAACAGGCGTGGGTAAAACAGAAGTCACCAAGCAGTTAGCAAAACTACTGGGTGTGGAGCTAGTCCGTTTTGATATGTCTGAATATATGGAGCGCCATGCAGTTTCTCGCTTGATCGGTGCGCCTCCAGGCTATGTTGGATATGATCAAGGTGGTTTGCTGACAGATGCGATTCATAAAAATCCGCATTGTGTACTCTTGCTTGATGAGATTGAAAAAGCACATCCAGATGTATTCAACTTGTTGTTACAAGTCATGGATCATGGTGCTTTAACAGATAACAATGGCCGTAAATCTGATTTTAGAAATGTGATCATTGTTCTTACGACTAACATCGGTGCAGAAAGTATTGTTCGCGCAAGTATTGGTTTCACTGAACAAGATCATAGTGCAGACAATCAGGATGCAATGAAACGTGCATTCTCGCCAGAATTCCGTAACCGTTTGGATGGTGTTATTCAATTTAAAGCACTTCCGACTACGATTATCGACTCAGTTGTAGATAAATTCTTGACTGAGTTGCAAGCGCAGCTTGATGAGAAACAAGTGGTACTTGATGTTGATCAAAGCGCTCGTGATTGGTTGTCAGCTAATGGTTATGACCGTCTGATGGGTGCTCGTCCAATGCAACGTCTGATTCAAGAGCATTTGAAAAAGCCACTTGCTGAGATGATTTTATTTGGTGAGCTTGCTGAGCATGGTGGTAACGTTGCGGTTTCTGTGAAAACAGAAAATGGCAAAGACATTGGTTTAAAATTGGAAGTATTTGAAGATCATATTAACCCGAGTGCTGAACCTGCTTAATGTTTGAACTCTCTTTCTCTATAACCCAAGTACTTAAAGTATTTGGGTTATTTTTGGTCACAGCAATCGCTGAAATCTTAGGTTGTTATTTTCCTTATTTAATTTTGAATCAAGGAAAGTCGCATTGGTTATGGGTTCCTACGGCATTAAGCTTAGCCGTCTTTGTTTGGTTACTTGCTTTGCATCCTGCGGTATCAGGTCGTATTTATGCAGCCTATGGCGGGATTTATATTTTTACTGCCCTAATGTGGTTGCGTTATGTCGATCAAGTCATGCTAACGCATTGGGATATTTTGGGTGGGATTGTTGTTCTTTGTGGTGCTTGCCTAATCATTTTACAACCGCAAGGTTTGGTTCGTTAAATGCTACAAAATATTTTTGAAAAACACTTGTCAAATGCTGAAATAGTGCGTAATTTAAGTGTTAGGAACAGTTTTTTAGATATTTGAAATAAACATGTTAAAGCATACTGTAAACACAAACACAAACACAAACACAAACACAAACACATACTTTTATTTTTGGCAATATATGTAGTTGCCTGATGCATTTCGGGCAGCAAAAAAGGGTTGCCCAACCAGTTAATACCTGATCGGCAACACCGATCAGGTTTTTTTATGCTTTAACAATCATGATTTTAGGAGAAATACCATGTATACATTCAATTATTCATATTTTAGCAAGATTTCTTGGTTTTACTTTGCAAAAAAATCAACATCACTTAGATCACACTTGCTCAAATAAATGATAGGACTGCGAAAAAGGTCAGTCCAAAGGAATTGAAAATGAATGCTTTAAATACTGCTTTGACACAACCACACACTCATTCAAAAGAATCAATACTTAGCTTGCCATCACAACTCAAAGCACAGTATCCCTTGTCTGCAACTTTAGCGCAGCAAATTTCAAAACATCGCCAAACGATTCAGAATATTTTATCTGGACATGATCATCGCTTAATGGTGATTACGGGTCCTTGTTCGATTCATGATCCTATCGCGGTACTCGAATACGCTGATCGCCTCCAACAACTACAAGAACAAGTAAAAGATCAAATATTCTTGGTGATGCGTGCATATATTGAAAAACCGCGTACTACCGTGGGTTGGAAAGGTTTCTTATATGATCCAAATTTAGATGGATCATCAGATTTACAACTTGGTTTAGAAAAGTCTCGTGCACTTTACTTACAACTCATCGAAAAAGGCTTGCCGATTGCCAGCGAAATTTTAAGCCCAATGGCAACAGGTTATTTTGATGATTTACTGGCTTGGGGTGCAATAGGTGCACGCACCAGTGAATCACAGATTCATCGTGAAATTTCTAGCCATATGCCGTACAGTATCGGCTTCAAAAATGGTACAGATGGTTCAATCCAAATTGCTTTGGATGCGATTCAGTCTGCACTGCATGGTCATCAATTCTTAGGTATGACCCAACAAGGTTTACCTGCAATTTTGCATAGCAATGGAAATCCTTTACCACATTTGATTTTACGTGGTTCAAATCATGGAACTAATTATGATTTAGCTTCGATCCAAGCCATGCATTTCAAACATAAGCAATTACCGGCACTGGTGATTGATTGTGTAGTCATGGCAATAGTGGCAAAGACCCATTACAACAACCGAATGTTTTAAAGCAGATTATTGCGGAAAGAGCAGAATCGAAAGTTCGTGGTGTAATGCTTGAGAGTCATTTGGTTGATGGCAATCAAAAAATTTCTTGCAATATGACTTATGGCCAGTCTGTGACAGATGGCTGTTTAGGTTGGGATAAAACTGAACAATTATTGCTGGATGTGGCCGAGCAGATGAGAAGTCATTAAATTAGTTTAATAGCCAGTTTATAAGTAAGCTGGCTATTTTTAGGTGAAAAATAGCCTAAGTAAAATTATGTTTCTCGTAAAAAATTGCCAATTTCCTGACTAAATTTTCTAGGTTCAGTAATTAGTGGTGTATGCCCAGAACGCTCAAAGTAAACGGCTGTTGCATTGCTTAATGAGTTCGCAATCAGTGTTTGTCCTGTTTCAGGGTAAAGCGTAGATTCACGACCAATAAAGAAGGTTGTTGGACAATCAACATAACTGATTGCTTCACGATAATCTTCATCGTGATTTAAATAGTTCTCTACATACCAAAGCAAGTAATCTAGGCGTTGAATTGGGAGTAAATACTTTTGTAAGAATGGGCGATGTAATGCGAGTTTGAAAATTTTAGGGCTGTAACTGTTGCTGCTTTGAAACTCAATGAATCCAACCCATAAACTGACTAGCTTAAAACGTATTTCTTTGGGTAAATCTTCCAGTATTACAGCGTCTTTGTATTCCAATAATAAAGTTTGAATATCAAGGAGTAAGTTTTTAAATTGCAAATGTTTCTGACCAAATAACCCATACTGCCAAGTTTCATCGACCGAAATCTTTGGCGTTTGATCGATATGTAAATAGGCTTTGAGTTTTGACCCTAAATCAGCATGTTTCATACCATGCATGGCTGTGGTTGCACCCATGGAATAACCGATCAGGATAAATTGGTCTAATTTTAATTGTTTAATAAGTGCATCTATATCATTCCAATGACTCGAAATGGCATCGGTATTTGGTATAGCACAATCTTTTGAACCACCAAAACCACGCCAATCTGGAATAATAAATTCGTATTTTTTGCGACTTGCAAATAAAAAAGGAAGCCATTGCCAACTTTGCATACCTAGTCCTGAAAGTACGAGTACAGGTTCACCTTCACCCACACGACGTACAAATAATTTTTCTTGGTCAGGCATGATATAAAACGGCATTATTTTTCTCCAATTTCGTTTGTTTGTTCGAACTTTTGAAGCTGAGGAATCATTTGTTCTAACCATCTTATCCATTCGATTTCTTTAATGATACCGAGTTCTAGAATCATTTTATGAATAAATAAGACACGATTAGTAGGTTCATTATTTTTAAAGTCTTTGTCATGGATTGTTTGATAAAGACTAAGTTTTTCTTTATGAAGTTCTAGATGTCGTTCAAGTTCAGGCAAAATATTATTGCCGCCAAGCTGTGCTTCTGCTCTTAATCTAACCATGAGGTCATCACGAAGTTGAGCAGGCTCGCTTTGTTGTTGAATCCATGCAGCAAGTTCTATTCTGCCTAGTTGTTCAACTTGATAAGTTTTTTTACGGCTATTGGCAGCTTGTTCTTCTAATGTAGAAATCCATCCTTTTTTCAGCATTCCATTAAGTTCGCGGTAAATTTGCTGATGAGTCGCGTTCCAAAAGAAGCCCATTGAACGGTCAAAACGACGAGCTAAATCAAAACCTGTACTTGGTTTCTCTAATAAGCTCGTCAATAAAACATGGGCAAGTGACATGATGATCCGTAATAAAAAATGACTCATCAGAATTATGCAATATGTTGCATAAAAATCAAATCTTGTTTATAACTTTATGCAACAAGTTGCATTAGCAAGCAGATTGCTAGCCAAAGGAGAAAACATGTCAGCTTATCCACATTTATTACAACCACTTGACTTGGGTTTTACCACATTAAAGAACCGTGTGCTTATGGGCTCTATGCATATTGGTTTAGAGGAAGCGCCTCAAGGCTATGAACGTATGGCTGCATTTTATGCGGAACGTGCCAAAGGTGGTGTAAGTCTGATTGTAACTGGCGGTGTTTCTCCAAATGATGATGGTGTTGTATTTGCGCATGGTACAAAATTAGATTCAATAGAAGAAGCAGAAAAACATAAAGTGATTACCCAAGCTGTACATGAGGCTGGTGGAAAAATCGCAATGCAAATTTTGCATACAGGGCGCTATTCTTATCAAGCAAATATTGTTGCGCCATCAGCGATTCAAGCACCAATCAATCCGATTAAACCAAAAGCATTAAGTTCAGCAGAAGTTCAGCAAACGATTGATGATTTTGCAAACTGTGCCAAGCTTGCACAATATGCAGGTTATGATGGCGTTGAAATCATGGGCTCAGAAGGTTACTTGATCAATGAATTCATTGCTGCTCGTACCAATCACCGTGATGACGAATGGGGCGGTAGTTATGAAAATCGTATCCGCTTTCCTATTGAAATCGTTAAACGTACTCGTGACTTAGTTGGTGAAAACTTTATTATTATTTATCGTTTATCGATGCTTGATTTAGTCGAAGGTGGTTCAAGTTTAGAAGAAGTTGTACAACTTGCTAAAGAAATTGAAAAAGCAGGTGCAACCATTATCAATACAGGGATTGGTTGGCACGAAGCACGTATTCCAACGATTGCAACGAAAGTACCACGTGCTGCATTTACCTGGGTAACTGAAAAGCTAAAAGGCTCAGTTTCAATTCCGTTAATCACATCGAATCGTATCAACACACCTGAAATGGCTGAACATGTACTGGTTTCAGGTCATGCAGATATGATTTCGATGGCTCGCCCAATGTTGGCTGATCCAGATTTTGTATTGAAAGCGAGTGAAGGTCGTAGTGACGAAATCAATACCTGTATTGGTTGTAACCAAGCATGCTTAGATCATATTTTCTCGATGAAAATTGCTACATGCTTAGTCAATCCACGTGCATGTTATGAAACTGAGCTGATTTTTAAAGAAACAAATACAATAAAAAATATTGCAGTAATTGGCGCAGGTCCAGCGGGTCTAAGTTTTGCAACATATGCAGCGAGTCGTGGCCATAAAGTTAAAGTGTTTGATTCAAATAATCAGATTGGTGGTCAGTTTAATATTGCGAAAACCATTCCTGGTAAAGAAGAATTTTACGAAACTTTACGCTATTTCAAACGTCAGATTGAGTTACAGCCAAATATTGAGCTAGTACTTAATCATACAGTGACTTATGAAGAACTCAGCCAAGCGAATTATGATGAGATTGTTGTTGCAACAGGGGTAACACCGCGTCAATTACAATTTGAAGGTATTGATCATCCAAAAGTATTGAGCTACATCCAAGTATTAAAAGAGCGTGTTCCAGTCGGTAAGCGTGTTGCGATTATTGGTGCTGGTGGTATTGGTTTTGATACAGCGGAATATTTAACCCATGAAGGTGATAGCGGTAGTTTGAACCCTGAAAAATTCTATGCGGAGTGGGGTATTGATACGAGTTATGCCCATGTAGGTGGTTTAAAGCAACCTGAGCTAGAGAAATCTGAACGTGAGATTTACTTATTACAACGTAAAACAGCAGCTGTTGGTGCTGGATTAGGTAAAACGACTGGTTGGATTCACCGTACAGGCTTAAAACATCGCGATGTCAAAATGATTGCTGGTGCGAGTTATGACAAAGTGGATGATCAAGGTTTACATATTACTGTAGATGGTCAGACCACAGTTTTAGAGGTTGATAATGTTGTGATTTGTGCTGGTCAAGAATCATATACAGCAATGTTCGATCAACTTAAAGCAGATGGTAAGAATGTTCACTTGATTGGTGGTGCGAAGGAAGCGGGTGAATTAGATGCTAAACGTGCGATTCGTCAAGGTGCTGAGTTAGCAGCAGTTCTATAAATAAAAGATGAGACATTCTCTGTGTTAGGAGAATGTCTCAAACTTCATTAGCTTAGAATATAAGGAAATTACAATGACAATCGAAACAACTAAGCAAGCGTTAGAAAAATGGCATCAGATGATCAAAACAGGTGACCTTTCAAATTTAAATGAGTTATTAGCTGACGATGTGGTATTTCGTTCACCTGTTGCTTTTAAGCCTTATGAGGGAAAACGTGTAGTTTTCTTCATTTTAACGAATGTGATTCAGGTGTTTGAAAACTTTACTTATCACCGTGAGTTCTACACTGAAGATTGTGAAAATGTCGTGTTGGAGTTCAGTGCTAATGTAAGTGGAAAATCGCTTAAAGGTATTGATATGGTTCGTTTTAATGCACAGGGAAAAATCATTGATTTTGAAGTCATGATTCGCCCGATGAGTGGTTTGGCCGCATTGGCAGAAAAAATGGGTGCACGCTTCGCACAATATCAGCCAAACGCATCTCAGTAAAATAGCCTAAGCAATATTGAGATCATTAATATGTGGTTAAAACTTTCAACTTTTGCATTATTACCTGTAGTTGTAATACAAGGTTTGAAGGTTCGTAAAAACACACCACGACTTTTAGAAGCGAGTGGTGACCGTGATGGTCTTATTGGACAAGGACAGCCACTCTCTTTACTCATTTTAGGTGATTCGGCAGCAGCTGGGGTTGGTGTTGAGACCCAGCAAGATGCTTTATCTGGTGCGATTATTTCAGAATTAAAAAGAGAATATTTGTTGGACTGGAAATTGCATGCAAAAACTGGTGATACAACAAAACAAGTTTATCAAGCGATCCAACAATTAGAACCCAAAAAATATGATGTAGTCGTCACTTCAGTTGGTGTCAATGATGTGACTAAATTAATTTCTGCTAAAACTTGGATAAAACAACAAAAACAATTATTTACTCAAATACAAAATCATTTTCAGCCAAAATTGATTATTGTGTCTGGAGTCCCGCCAATGCAGCATTTTCCTGCATTACCCAATCCATTAGCATGGTTATTTGGACAATATGCAGAAC
The DNA here is from genome assembly GCF_002165385.1 of Acinetobacter sp. WCHA39. Taxonomy (NCBI): domain Bacteria; kingdom Pseudomonadati; phylum Pseudomonadota; class Gammaproteobacteria; order Moraxellales; family Moraxellaceae; genus Acinetobacter; species Acinetobacter sp. WCHA39. The sequence goes on along the minus strand of NZ_NHRP01000004.1, from coordinate 50,109 downwards.
AAATGAATCAAACATTAAAACAGTGGTTAGCCCCACAGCCACAATTTAGATTTATTGAATACGATATTAAAAATTTTCAGGCGATGAATTTATCTATGGCAAGTGATGGCTTTCATCCAAGTAAAGAAATCTATGCTATTTGGGGGCAACAGGTCGCGACATTGGTGCGACAAACATTTACTCGTGGTTAGATAGAGGTTTTTATTGAATATGGGTATATCTGCTTTAGATAAAATTAAAGTGTTAGGCTCTGAGCTGCTTGATTCTGTACTTGGTGCTGAGCAACCCAAAATGTACTATGACCCGAAAGGAAAAATAAAAGACGTTTTGGAAAAATTACCTCAGTTAAAGAAAAAGTATCGTCCAACACCTTGGCTTAGTAATACTCATGTACATCTTTTATATTTTGATATCATTAGAAAAAAAACAATTAAGCTTGAATATGATCGCATTGACCAACTCATCATGCAAGATGGTGGGGTTACTGCAGTTGCATGGTATAGCTATAATCTTCCGGCCGAAACGCCTACAATCGTAATTATGCATACGATTACAGGTACGCCAGAAAGTATGCGTGAACTTGTTAAAGACTTACATGCATATACGGGTTGGCGGATTGCACTTTGTTTACGCCGTGGACATGCAGGTTTACCTATGCCAGTACCTCGCATTTCTCTTTTTGGCTTGACTGACGATTTACGAGAGCAACTGAACCATATTCAAACTCTTTTTCCAAAATCAGATTTGTATGCAGTAGGTTCGTCAGCAGGAACAGGACTTTTAGTACGTTATCTTGGTGAGCAAGGCTTAGACACACCATTTAAAGCAGCTTTTGCAATGTGTCCTGGCTATAACACTGAAATTGGCTTTAAAAATGTACATCCTTTTTATAGCAAAATGATGACTAAAAAATTATTCAAATACTTTATTTACCCTTATGAAAATACATGGAATCAGGTTGCTTCGCTGAAAAAGGTATTAGCAACAACAAACTTAGAAGCCTTTGAGAAAGAATATTTCGAGATGGTAGGTTTTGACGATTATCAAAGTTACTGTAAAGCAATTAATCCAATTTATGTATTGGAGAATATTAAAATTCCATTGATGGTACTGAATGCAGAAGATGATCCTGTTTGTTCAATTAAAAACTTAGAACCTTATAAAGAAGTTATTCAGCAAATGGAAAATATTGCTGTAGTTACAACAAAAAAAGGAAGTCACTGTGGTTTTTACGAAAGTTTAGAAGTGAAATCGTGGGCATCACGACTGATGGCAGACTTTTTTAAACACTACTCCTAATTTCTAGGCTATAAAAAAAGCCACCAGTCGCTTTACAACGACTCATGGCTTTTTTGAGAGGTTAAATAAATTAATTATTTAATGCAGGTGTTGCTGCCGCAATCGCTGCAGCAACCGCATCGTCTTCAGTTTGTGCTGGAGCGGGTTTGACGGCTTTAGGTTGTTCAACTTTTGCTGGTTTCTGCTCAGTTTGCGCAGGTTTTGGTTGTTCAGCTTGTGCCGTTGTTGTCTCTTCTGCTGTTTGAGCTGGGCGAGTTTCACGACGAATTTCTGTAGTTGTATTTGGCGTTTCTTCTCGACTCATCTCAATCACTGGAGCTGGCGTTGCTGGTTTATCTACGCTTTCCAAAGGCTGAAATTCTTGGTTTTGTTGTGGTTGAGATGCTGCTTGAGTCGTTTGTGTTTCAGAAGTTTGTTCTGATGGTTCTTCATTTTTTGGCTCTTCTTTTTTGACACAAGCAGTAAGTAATAGACCAGTTGCAAGTGCAGCACAGATTAAAAGTTTTTTATTCGCCATTGTTAAAGCTACATATTGAATGAAAGATGCCAGTGATTATAGCAGTAAAATTAAATGAAAAAATCCCTAGGATTTATTGAGCTTGTTGATATTTTATAAATGCTTGCATCAGTGTATCTGTTGAAATTGTAATATGGTCAAAATCTTCAAATGAATTTATTTCTGATCTAAAATTGTTTTTAAACATTAAACGTAATTTATGGATGAAATATCCACAAACCCCATAAATTTTTATTGAAAATGCTGATAGAATAGTCAGTTGTTTATAGTTCTTTGAATTGATGCGGTTTGACTTTGCTTTATAGGGGCAGAGTACAGTAAAATTGCCCAACATTGTAGGCCGATTTCGGCTCGATTGTACGAGAAACTCAATGACCCATTTTATTTTTGTCACTGGTGGTGTGGTTTCATCACTAGGTAAAGGTATTTCTGCTGCTTCTGTTGCCGCACTTTTGGAAGCTCGTGGCTTGAAAGTCACTATGGTAAAAATGGATCCATACATTAATGTCGATCCAGGTACCATGAGCCCATTTCAGCACGGTGAAGTTTTCGTCACAGAGGATGGTGCTGAAACTGACTTAGATTTGGGATATTACGAACGTTTCTTACGTCGTGCGAAAATGACCAAACTGAATAACTTTACCAGTGGTCGTGTCTATCAGGACGTTTTGAATAAAGAACGTCGTGGTGATTACTTAGGTGGTACGGTTCAAGTTATTCCACATATTACAGATAATATTAAAGAACGTGTACTTCGCGCAGGTGAAGGCTACGACGTTGCAATCGTTGAGATTGGTGGTACTGTTGGTGATATCGAATCACTTCCTTTTATGGAATCAGTACGTCAGTTGATGGTAGAGCTTGGTCATAAACGTACCATGTTGATGCACTTGACATTATTACCATATATCAAATCTGCTGCTGAACTTAAAACCAAGCCAACTCAACATTCAGTTAAAGAACTTCTTTCGATCGGTATTCAGCCAGATATCTTAATCTGCCGTACTGAATATGATGTTGATGTTGATACTAAACGTAAAATTGCATTGTTCACCAATGTTGAAGCGCGTGCCGTTGTCGTCTGTAAAGATGCAAAAACAATTTATCAAATTCCACGTACATTCTACGAACAAAATGTTGACGATTTAATTTGTGAACGTTTTGGTTACAACGACCTTCCAGAAGCAAATCTTGAAGATTGGGATAATGTTGTAGAAGCATTATTGAACCCTGAATACACGGTTCGTGTTGCGATGGTCGGTAAATATGTTGAATTACCAGATGCTTATAAATCTGTAAATGAAGCACTTTTACATGCAGGTATTCAAAATCGCGTTAAAGTTCAGATTGACTACGTGAATGCGGAAGACCTTGAACAGCAAGATATGAGTATTTTGAGCACTGCTGATGCGATTTTAGTACCAGGTGGTTTCGGTGAGCGTGGTACTGAAGGCAAGATGAAAGCTATTCAATATGCACGTGAAAACAAGATTCCATTCCTAGGGATTTGTTTAGGTATGCAGTTGGCTGTGATTGAGTATGCACGCAATGTTGCAGGTATGCCTGAAGCGAGTTCAACTGAATTCAATCGCTCAACTAAGTATCCACTCATTGGTTTAATTACTGAATGGTTAGATGAACGTGGTGAATTACAACAACGCAGTCTTGAGTCGGATCTTGGCGGTACGATGCGTTTGGGTGCACAAAAGTCTGAACTAGTTGAAGGCACAAAAACACGTGCAGTCTATGGTAAAGCTGAAATTACAGAGCGTCACCGTCATCGCTATGAAATGAATGATCGTTTTATTCCAGCGCTTGAAGAAGCAGGAATGAAAATTTCAGGTTATTCATCAGTACAACATTTGGTTGAAACTGTAGAAATTCCTGAACATCCTTGGTTTATTGCTGTACAATTCCACCCAGAATTTACAAGCTCGCCACGTGATGGTCATCCATTATTTGCTAGCTTTATTGAAGCTGCAAAAAAACAGCATCAAAAGTAAGTACTAAGTTTTAAATAAACTGGGAAAGTTTGAATGTCACAATTAAAACCACAAGAAGTTGTACGTTTAGGCGATATACAAATGGCAAATCATTTGCCATTTGTATTATTTGGCGGAATGAACGTACTAGAGTCAAAAGATTTAGCATTTGAAATTGCTGAAACTTATGTCGATATTTGCAAACGCTTAGATATTCCTTATGTATTTAAGGCAAGCTTTGATAAAGCAAACCGTTCAAGTTTGAATTCTTTTCGCGGTCCTGGTTTAGAAAAAGGGATTGAATGGCTTGCGGACATTAAAAAACATTTTAATGTGCCAATTATTACGGACGTTCATGAACCTTACCAAGCAGCGCCTGTTGCTGAAGTTGCGGACATTATCCAACTCCCAGCTTTCTTAAGTCGCCAGACTGATCTTGTTGAAGCAATGGCAAAAACTCAAGCCATTATCAATATCAAAAAAGCACAATTCTTAGCACCACACGAAATGCGCCATATTTTGCATAAGTGTTTGGAAGCAGGAAATGACAAACTCATTCTTTGTGAACGTGGTTCAGCATTTGGTTATAACAACTTGGTTGTAGATATGCTTGGCTTTGACATCATGAAAGAAATGAATGTACCTGTATTTTTTGATGTCACCCACGCATTGCAAACGCCTGGTGGTCGTGCTGATTCTGCGGGTGGTCGCCGTGCTCAAATCACGACTTTAGCGCGTGCAGGTATGGCAACAGGTTTAGCGGGTCTGTTCTTGGAAGCACATCCAGAACCTGAAATCGCAAAATGTGATGGACCGTGTGCTTTGCGTTTATCTCAGCTTGAGCCATTCTTGGCGCAATTAAAAGAATTGGATACTTTAGTTAAAGGATTCAAAAAGTTAGATACCCATTGATGTAATTGTTTACATCTTATTTTCATTCAACAGAGGAATTGTTCATGAGCCAAATCGTTGACATCCGCGCACGTGAAATTTTGGACTCTCGTGGTAACCCAACCATCGAAGCAGACGTTATTTTAGAATCTGGGGTTGTGGGTCGTGCATGTGCACCATCTGGTGCTTCGACTGGTTCTCGTGAAGCTTTAGAACTTCGTGATGGTGACAAAGCACGCTATTTAGGTAAAGGTGTTAAAAATGCGGTTAATAACGTAAACACTTTAATCCGTGATGCTTTAGTGGGTAAATCAGTATTTGAACAAAAAGACATCGATAACACGATGATCGAGCTTGATGGTACTGAAAACAAAGAAAAACTAGGTGCTAACGCAACTCTAGCTGTTTCTTTGGCTGCTGCTCGCGCTGCTGCTACTGAAAAGAAAATTCCTCTTTTCCAATACATCGCAGACTTGCGTGGTCAAACAACTTTGAGCATGCCTGTACCAATGATGAACATCATTAATGGTGGTTCACATGCCGACAATAACGTTGATATTCAAGAGTTCATGATTGAGCCAGTTGGTTTCACTTCATTCTCTGAAGCATTACGTGCAGGTGCTGAAATCTTCCATTCTCTAAAATCAGTTTTAAACAAAAAAGGTTTAAACACTGCTGTAGGTGATGAAGGTGGTTTTGCTCCGAACTTGCGTTCAAATGAAGAAGCAATCACTGTTATTCTTGAAGCGATTGGTCAAACGGGTTACAAAGCGGGTTCTGACATTATGTTGGCACTTGACTGTGCATCTTCAGAATTTTACAAAAATGGTCAATATATTCTTGCAGGTGAAGGCAATAAAGCATTCACAAGCAACCAATTCTCTGATTATTTAGCTGGTCTTGTAAATCAATACCCAATCATCTCGATTGAAGATGGTCTTGATGAGTCTGATTGGGAAGGTTGGAGCTACTTAACATCAATCCTTGGTGACAAAATCCAATTGGTTGGCGACGATTTATTCGTAACTAATCCTAAGATTTTACAACGCGGCATTAATGAGAAAGTCGGTAACTCTATTCTGATCAAATATAACCAGATTGGTACATTGACTGAGACTTTAGATGCAATCTATCTTGCGAAAGCAAATGGTTATAGCACGGTAATCTCACACCGTTCAGGTGAAACTGAAGATTCAACGATTGCTGACTTGGCAGTAGGTACGGCAGCTGGTCAAATCAAGACGGGTTCACTTTGCCGTTCTGACCGCGTAGCGAAATATAACCAATTGCTTCGTATCGAAGAATTAACGAATGCAGCTTACCGCGGTAAAGCTGAATTCAAAGGTCTAAACTAAGGTCAATTTATCTATGTTGAATACTTCTGATCATCTTTCTTTACAAAAGACAGAAACTCTGCAAATTCATAATCATATAGAATTTACAGGTGATCTTCCTTGTAAGAAGGATGTAGGGAATTTTTCATGATAGAGATGTTTCGATCGACCTCGAGTAAATTGATTCTGTTACTTGTCATCTTTTTGGTGGCAAGTTTACAGTATCAATTTTGGCTAGGTGAGGGAGGGTATTTTCCTCATCAAGCCTTGACTCAACAGATTAAGCAACAAGCAGAAGTAAATACGGAGCTTAAAGAGCGCAATCGTATTTTAGCAGCCGAAGTTTTCGACTTAAAAAATGGAACGGAAGCGATTGAAGAACATGCACGCTTAGATTTAGGTTTAATCAAGCCAAATGAAACTTTTGTGCAAATGAGTACCATCAGTACCCATTACAAACCAATTTATATCGATCCAAATGCAAAAATAGATACAGCAACCAATGAAAACCCAGACTAAGCTGTGGGCTGTTGTTCCAGCCGCAGGTTCAGGCAGTCGTTTTTCAAAAACTGAATTAAAACAATATCAATATATTCAAAATCGTACTGTACTTGAGCATACAGTTAATCGATTAAATACATTGGATTTAGCGGGTTGTGTACTTGCAATTGGTGAGAATGATAATTTTGCTAGAACACTTTCTTTTGATCATAAAGAGAAATTACATTTTTGCTTAGGCGGTGCAGAGCGGGTTCATTCTGTATTAAACGCACTGATTTATTTATCTGATATTGCGGATGAAAATGATTGGGTATTGGTGCATGATGCAGCCCGTCCTTGTGTTACGCGTGCTAATTTAGAGCAATTGGTTAATTCTGCAATAAAACATAATCAAAGTGCAATTTTGGCTATTCCAGTACGTGATACTTTAAAACAAGTGCGTGTTGAACATCAGATTGAAAAAACTGTAAGTCGCGAGTTGTTGTGGCAAGCACAAACGCCACAGATCGCAAAATTAAAAATATTAAAAAATGCGCTTGAAACAGCATTGATAGATCACTTGACGATTACTGATGAATCAAGTGCATTAGAATACGCTGATTTTCCTGTACAAGTAGTACAAGGTCGTTCAGACAATATTAAAATTACTTATCCTGATGATTTGGAATTGGCTCGACTGATTCTGCAATCACAAAACTCTTATTAATTGATTTTGGCCTATAACTCAATGCATGGTTGAGCTGATAGCAAATCTTAAATAGCCTAAGTAAGCTTAATGCAATATCAATATTTTAACATCAATATAAATGACAACAATTTCACTGTTTGTTAAATTTGAACAACATACTTTATAACGGATCAACAAATGAAAAAATTATTAATCGCAAGTCTTTTTACTTTCACATTAGTCGGTTGTGCGTCTACACCACCACAAGCTCAGGATGCGGTGCAGGAAACCATTCGCTATTCATCTAGTCCATGTTTTGGTGCTTGTCCAATTTATTCGGTAGAAATCTCACCTTCTGGAACAGTGAATTTCAATGGTAAGCAATATACTAAAGTGACGGGTACTCAGACGTTAACAATAGATCCTTCGGTATATAAAAAATTACAACAGGAGTTGAAAACTTATCGTCCAGAAACAGGTGCAAACTTTAAAACAATTGGCTGTCAGCAAACGGCAACTGATCAACCGAGTGCATATTTTGTTTGGATTAGACCAGATGAAACAACAACGAAATTAAGTCACTATACTGGTTGTATTTCACCAGCAAATATAGAATTAAATAAACTGATTGATAAGCTTCCTAAATTGATTGGTATCGAAGATTTAGTACGCTAATGTCCATGAGAGTCTAAAATAGATAAATTTGTCTCAAGTATAAGAATGAACCATGCGGAGGAGTCTTAAATGACAGCTTTTATAATCATGAAAATGAGTATGTAAGAAGAAGATTATCCTCCTAATCTTGCTGTAGAAGCATTCCGCAATGCGTTCAAGCAAGCCAGTGTTCGACTGTGATATTGTGAAAAATCATCTTTTATTGGAATAATCACTGAGAGCTGAAATTGGTATCATTAAAAAATAAATCAACATGTCCTAAAACCCAAGAAAAACAGGCTATTGTATATTTTGATGCGGCAAATTAGCTCTAGAATTCGAATGGTCTGGGAAAAGCAAAATTAAAGATTATTTGTTACTCTGGCATATCGAGGCATATTTTAATGCAGATTTCAGATATAAATCTTCAAATGGTGAAAAAGCAGAATTACGCAAGTTAAATTATCTTGTAAATGATTTTCCTATTTGATTTGTTGGGAGGGTATTGGCTGAATTTGAATAGAAATTCTGTAACAATAAAGAGCTTTAATTATTATACTTAATAATATAATATAAAAATATATAATGTTTTTTTTGCGGATCAATTATGTCTAGCATTATTTCTGCTTTAATCGGTGGTGGAATTTTAGGGCTTGCAGTCGTTGGCTATTTATATGTGAATGGTCGTATTACAGGCATCAGTGGTCTGCTTGCACAAGTGTTACAACCCAAGCTATTGGTTCGAAGCTCAGCTATGTGGTTCTTATTGGGGCTACTGATCACACCATTTATTTATCAGATATTTATAACACCTGAGATTGTTATTAAATCATCTCCAATTGGATTGATTATTGCTGGTTTATTGGTTGGTTTTGGTACTCGTTTGGGTTCAGGCTGTACAAGTGGGCATGGGATCTGCGGGATCAGTCGCCTATCTATACGCTCCATGATTGCTACAGTTACATTCATGTTAGCTGGAATAATAACTGTATATGTTATTCGTCATATCTTTGGAGTTGCGCTATGAAGAATGCACTTGCTTTTTTATTTGGTAGCTTGTTTGCGCTAGGCTTGCTGGTTTCAGGAATGTCTAATCCTGAAAAAGTTTTAGGTTTTCTTGATATTTTTGGAAAATGGGATATCAGTTTGATGTTCGTGATGATAGGTGCAATCATTGTGGCGATTCTTCCATTTCAAAAAGCGATTCGAAATCCGAAAACGATTTTTGGTGAAGAAATATCATTACCAATCAGTACCCAAATTGATAAAAAATTAATAGTTGGGTCGAGTCTTTTTGGAGTTGGTTGGGGCATTGCCGGAATCTGTCCCGCACCTGCAATTACATTGATTGGACTAGGTTATTCACAAGCCTGGTATTTTATTGCTGCAATGCTGGTGGGAATGTTTATCCATCGCTTTTGGGCTGAACGATAGGAGACAAACTTATGCAACCTCAAGTCAAGGCATTCTTTGATCAGGATACCAATACATTCAGCTATGTGGTTACTGACCCAGGTACAAAGGTTTGTGCAATCATTGACAGTGTATTGAATTATGATGCGGCATCGGCTTCAACATCAACTCAGGGTGCAGATGAAATTATTCAATACATTGAAGAAAACCAGCTCAAGGTGGAGTGGATTTTAGAAACTCATGTCCATGCGGATCATCTAACTGCCTCACAATATTTAAAAAGCAGGGTAGGTGGCAAAATTGCCATGAGTGAAAAGATTGCAATTGTGCAGGAAATTTTTAGTGCAATCTATCATATTGATCTTAAATATTTTAATACCCATCAAACCTTTGATTACCTATTTAAGGATCATGAACATTTTAAGATTGGTGAGATGGATGCCTACAATATTCCAACTCCAGGCCATACGCCAGCCTGTCTGAGTTATGTGATTGGTGATGCTGTTTTTGTCGGTGATACATTGTTTATGCCTGATTATGGGACAGCGCGTTGTGACTTTCCAAAAGGTAGTGCGGAAATTTTATATGACTCTGTGCAGCAGCTTTATAAGTTACCTGAACAGACTCGCGTTTTTCTTTGCCATGACTATAAGCCTGATGGAAGAACTGAGTTTGTGTATGAAACCAGTATTCAAGCACAAAAGCAGGGCAATATTCATTTAAATGCCACAACCACCAAGCAGGATTTTGTGCGGATGCGTCAGGTGCGTGATGCAAAATTAACAATGCCAAAACTAATTCTACCGTCTATTCAAATCAATATGGATGCAGGACGTTTTCCTGAACCAGAATCGAATGGAATACGTTATCTTAAATTACCGCTAAATTATTTCAAATCCTAGACTTATCTTAGGAAATCTTGTTTTTGGTAATAAGAATTCTTTTCGCTTAACTATATAAATAGCCTAAGTCAATTTTAAAAATTTAGGGAATAAAACCATCTCATAAATTTAAATTAATTATTAGACATCAATACCTTGTTTATTAACAATAAAGAAATAAAAACAGCGCATTAATAGATGCGCTGTTTTTCAAATTCAATTTGAAAATTAACTAGTCAAAACTTCTTTATTCCAGCCATAACAATTGCTAAAGCAATTGGCAAGAACAGTGTGATCAATCCAGAATCCATAACCGTTTATTCCTTTGATATGTTTTTGTCAAAATTTTTAGAAAGCGTTCTACTGTAACAATTCATCCCAGAAAAAGTTATCATAATTTTCTCTAATAAAAATATCCCTACTTAAACAATAACTTAAAAACAGGATTTAATGTTTAGACAATGGTAAAGTGTGGGTAAGTGGTTCGTGGGGAAATCGTGACAACTCAAGCAATTTGACAAGAATTTAATTTCTTATTTTGAAGTGGGGCGAATTTGATACAGATATGATAATCAACACTAAGAATAGAAAGGTGATGTTTATCGTGGTAATTTGCATCCTGAGCTGCTTAAATTATTAGTGAACAGGTATTTTTTAGCGGCACGATGATAGAAATAGAAACACATCCACTTACTCCATTTTTGCCTGGCAATGCAAAACTGCTGATGCTGGGGAGTTTTCCACCACCTCAGAATCGGTGGAAGATGCACTTCTACTATCCAAACTATCAAAACGATATGTGGAGAATATTTGGTCTGATTTTTTTCAGTGATAAAAACCACTTTTTAGATTTACCTAATAAAAATTTTAAGGAAAGTCAAATCCGTGAGTTTTTGTCTCAAGCTGGAATTGGGATATTTGATACGGCCTATCAAATTAAACGCTTGCAGGGCAATGCCTCAGACAAGTTCCTGGAAATTGTGACTCCAACCGATTTGTCAGCTTTGCTTGAGCAAATTCCGATGTGCCATACCATTATGACAACGGGAGACAAGGCCACAGATACGCTGATGCAGTATTTTCCAGATCAGCCAGTCAAGCCCATGATCGGTCAATCGGTACAGGTGAATTATGACAATCGTGAGCTAAACTTATATCGCTTGCCTTCATCATCACGGGCCTATCCATTGGCGCTAGAAAAAAAAGCCGATGTTTACAAACAGTTCTTTCAACAAATTGGTTTGGTTTAATTATAAAAGGAGGGGAAATGAATGAACGATGTCGCCAGTCCAATCGACTTACGCAATTATGAGGATGCTGTGGAATGGCAAGACACGGCGAATGTGAAACGCCCGTGGAGAAAGGATTTCTTTGATTATTATGCCAATTTGATTAGAACTCATGCTTCTGATCAAGATCATATTCTGGAGTTGGGAGCAGGGCCAGGATTTTTAGCGCAACATTTATTGTCGCAATTACCCAATATTCAATATACCGCTTTCGATTTTTCTGAGGCTATGCATCAGCTTGCTCAACAGAAGTTAACCTCCTCTGAACGGGCAAGAGTCAATTATTTCATTGGAAACTTTAAAGAGCCTGAGTGGCAAAATGCTGTAAATCAAAAATATGACTTTATTATCATTCATCAGGCATTGCATGAGCTTCGACATAAAAATATGCTGCCGATTTTCATAAAAAAGTAACAACCTTATTAGAACCTCAAGGTTGTTACTTGGTTTGTGATCATCTATGTGCACCTCTTGCCATGCAAAATGACCAGCTTTATATGAACAAACAGGAGCATATCGACGCTTTAAAAGTAGCAGCTTTTGAAAATATCAAGATGCCTTTAGAAATTGAGGGGCTGTGCCTGTTTGAAATGCGTTTAGATTAGATTTTCCATCATTCTTGGATATTTGATCCATCTAAAATCATTGATCTTGAATACAGGCTTTGGAATTTTGGTTAAGATTTTCACCCAATCTTTCTGTAAATGTATCAAAGGAATAAGCGGTTTGATTAAATATGAATTTGAGCAACTTTTGATAAACAAAAATGCTATTTGCTAAATCATGGAGCATTTGCATTAAAACAAAGCCTTTTAAGCACCAAGATGAAAATTAGAAAAAATAGTATATCTATAAAATAATATAAACATCTGATTTATATGTTTAAAATAAATTGGCATGGATTCTGCATTTTAAAATTCAAACTTGTATACAAGATGGGATTCATAAAATGCATGAAATAAAAACTTTAGGCTGGACAATTTCAGAGTGGCAAACCGCATATTTGAAAAATGAGATTCAGCTTGATACTTTAAAAGATTTGGTTGCAGCAATTGTTCCTCAAGACAATGCATGGATTTCAATTGCGACGTTAGAACAGATTGAACAGCAAATTCAGTCGTTAAACGAAATGGCCAAAGATGCAGAGAAACTACACAAGCAATTTCCGCTCTACGGTATTCCATTTGCAGTCAAAGACAATATTGATGTTGCAGGGTTTGTAACTTCCGCAGCTTGTAAAGCTTTAACTACTGTTGCAGCAGAAGATGCTGAAACAGTACGTTTGTTAAAGCAAGCGGGAGCGATTGTCATTGGTAAAACTAATCTTGATCAGTTTGCGACAGGCTTGGTGGGAACGCGTTCATCTTTTGGTGCTGTTGTAAATACATTTAACTCTAAATATGTCAGTGGTGGCTCAAGTTCTGGTTCAGCAAGTGTGGTTGCTCGTGGATTTGTCCCATTTGCATTAGGCACAGATACCGCAGGTTCTGGACGTGTACCAGCGGCATTTAACAATATTGTTGGGCTAAAACCAACCAAAGGGCGGTTTTCAAATCGTGGTTTATTGCCTGCATGTAAAAGTCTAGATTGTATTTCGATCTTTGCTTTAACCGTTGCAGATGCAGACTTGGTTGCAAATGTTTTAGAATCTTATGATCCATTGGATAGTTATTCACGTAAGCATCCAAAGAATGTTCCAGTGCATTTCTCCAGCAAATTAAAATTTGCCATTCCAGAAAAACTAAATTTCTTTGGGGATGAGCAATCAGAAAAAGCATTTCAGCAAACAATTCAATTGCTTGAATCATTAAATGCTGAAATTACTAGAATTGATTTTGCAGATTTTGAGCAACTGGCGGTGCAACTATATCAAGGTTCATGGGTGGCAGAGCGTACCGCAGCCGTTGAATATTTACTGAAAACCAATCCTGATGCATTTGATCCAACGGTATTAGAAATTATTAAAAACGGCGAAAAATATTCAGCGGTGGATGTCTACAATGCAGAATATTTAAAACAAGATTTAGCTCGAAAAATCCAACAAAGACTGGCTGACTTTGATGCCTTAATTGTTCCAACCGCATCTACAATTTATACCATTGAGCAGCTTGAAAAAAATCCGATTGAATATAACGCTCATTTAGGAACCTACACTAACTTTACCAACTTGGCAGATTTGAGTGCTTTAGCTTTACCAGCAGGATTTAGGGCTGACCATTTACCATTTGGGATCACTCTAATTGCACCAGCTTGGCATGATGCAGCATTAGTTCATTTTGGCAAAGCTTGGCAAACCTATCTTGCACTGAAATTAGGGGCATTGGATAAAGCTCTACCTTTAAGTTCTGCTACACCTATTTCGCAACATCATATTCGTGTTGCAGTCGTTGGTGCTCATCTAACAGGTATGCCGCTGAATTTTCAGCTCACCACACGTGATGCCGTACATATCGAAACCACTAAAACCTCAAAACATTATGCGCTGTATGCCTTAAACGGCACGATTCCGCCTAAACCAGGCTTAGCACGTCAAGAAGATGGTCAAAGCATTATCGTTGAACTTTGGGATGTTCCAACTGCTCGATTTGGTGAATTTGTTGCAGAAATTCCAACACCTTTAGGGATGGGCAATGTCGAATTAGAAGATGGGCGCTGGGTGAAAGGTTTTATCTGTGAGCCTTATGGCATAGATGATGCAGAGAATATTAGTCATTTTGGTGGATGGAGAGCTTATATCCAGCATCGTAACAGCCAAGCAGCAAATACAGCGAATTAATTGGGGGAAATCATCATGTTTAAAACTGTACTTATTGCAAACCGCGGTGAAATTGCTGTTCGAGCGATTCGCACACTTAAAAAATTAGGTGTAACCAGTGTTGCTGTGTATTCGGATAGTGATCGTTATGCTCAACATGTCGAAGATGCTGATATTGCGATTGGATTAGATGGTTTAAAACCAGCCGATACTTATTTGAGTATCGAAAAATTGATTCAGGCAGCAAAACAAACTGGCGCTGAAGCAATCTTTCCAGGGTATGGCTTTCTCTCTGAAAGTGCCGATTTTGCTCGTGCTTGCGAAGAAAATAATATTGCTTTCATGGGACCAACGGCAGAGCAAATTCTAGAATTTGGTTTAAAACATCGTGCCCGTGAATTAGCGGCTGCGGCAAATGTACCAATGACTCCGGGAACTGGATTGTTGGATAGCTTAGAAGAGGCACTGACTGCCGCAGATCGTATTGGCTATCCAATTATGCTGAAAAGTACCGCAGGTGGTGGTGGGATTGGCTTGACTCGTTGTGATACACCACAAGCCTTGACCGATGCTTATGAAAGTGTCAAACGCTTGGGAGAACAATTCTTTAAAGACGCTGGCGTATTTATTGAATGCTTTATTGATAAAGCTCGTCATGTTGAAGTGCAAATTTTTGGTGATGGAAAGGGGCAAGTCGTTGCCTTTGGTGAGCGGGATTGTTCTTTGCAACGTCGTAACCAAAAAGTGGTAGAGGAAACGCCTGCGGCAAATTTACCTGAAGCGACACGTAAAAAACTACATCAAGCAGCGATAGAACTCGGGAAATCCGTTAATTATCGTAGTGCAGGAACGGTTGAGTTTATCTACGATGCCAATCGAGATGAGTTTTATTTTCTTGAAGTGAATACACGTTTACAAGTTGAGCATCCAGTCACTGAGATGGTTACGGGTCTAGACTTAATTGAATGCATGCTCAAAGTTGCTGCTGGTGATGAACTTGATTGGGCATATCTCAGCAATATTCAGCCGAAAGGTGCAGCGATTGAGGTTCGTGTTTATGCCGAAGATCCTATAAAAAATTTCCAACCAAGTCCCGGTGTGTTGACTGAAGTCGCCTTTCCAGAGGGAACACGTGTTGATACTTGGGTTAAAACAGGCACAGAGATTTCTCAATACTTCGACCCAATGATTGCCAAGATTATTGTGCATGCTGATGATCGTGCTAGTGCCATTGAAAAATTAAAAACCGTTCTGGCGGAAACACGCTTGAATGGTATTAGCACCAATCTGGATTATGCCCGTGCGATTATTTCCGATCAGCGTTTTGATGATATGCAAATCTGGACAAAAATGTTGGATGATTTCAACTACACGCCAAACGTAATTGAAGTGATTCAAGCAGGAACGTTGAGTTCAATTCAAGATTATCCGGGTCGTACGGGCTATTGGGATATAGGTGTACCGCCATCAGGTCCAATGGATGATTATGCTTTCCAGTTGTCGAATCGTATTGTCGGCAATGATGCCAAAGCCGCAGGTTTTGAGTTTACCCTTGTTGGGCCAACACTTAAATTCCATGCAGATGCAACCATTGCTTTGGGAGGTGCAAGCTGTACTGCTTTGTTAGATGATCAGGAAATTGATTTTTGGAAGCCTGTAGAAGTTAAAGCAGGACAAATTCTAAAAATCGGTCAAGTAGAATCAGGTTGCCGTACATATTTAGCGGTTCGAAATGGTTTGGATGTCCCTGTATATTTAGGCAGTCGTTCTACCTTTGCGCTTGGTAATTTTGGTGGTCATGCAGGTCGTACCTTGCGTGTCGGCGATATGATTAAAATGGTTGATCCAGCATTTGCGAGCACAGAGTTGCCACTTGCTCACGATGAACCTCAAGCATTGTCGGCTGAATTGATTCCTGAATATAGTAATGAATGGGAAATTGCGGTGTTATATGGTCCGCACGGCGCACCAGATTTCTTTAAACCTGAATATGTAGAAGAGTTTTTTGCATCAGAGTGGACAGTTCACTTTAACTCAAATCGTCTAGGTGTTCGTTTATCAGGACCAACACCAAGCTGGGCACGAGAAAATGGTGGTGAAGCAGGTTTACATCCATCCAATGTGCATGACTGTGAATATGCGATTGGCGCAATTAACTTCACAGGCGATTTCCCTGTGATTCTGGCAAAAGATGGTCCAAGTTTAGGTGGTTTCGTTTGTCCTGTGACGATTGCCAAAGCAGAACTTTGGAAAGTTGGACAACTTAAAGCCGATGATAAAATTCGTTTTTATCCGATTAGCGTTGAACAAGCCAATGAACTTGAACGTCAGCAAATTGAAAATATCCAAAACTTTGCGGAAGCAAGCAAAGTTGTAGAAACGATTGAGCCAATTCAAGAGGTTGTCAGTACGATTTTGGCACAACGTGAACCAACGGAATTGTCGCCAAAAACAGTGTATCGCCAAGCAGGTGATAGTTATATTCTCTTAGAATACGGCGAAAATGTTTTAGATTTAGCTTTGCGTTTACGAGTGCATCAACTGATTCAAATGATTCGTGATGCAAAAATTGCAGGCGTATTAGAACTTTCACCGGGTGTTCGTTCACTACAGATTAAATACGACGGCTTAGTCATTCCACAATCACAATTGATTGCCCAATTACTTCAACTCGAAGAAGAGATGGGTGATTTGAGCCAATTAAAAATCCCATCTCGTATCGTACATTTGCCGATGGCATTTGAAGACAGTGCGACTTTAGGAGCTGTAGAACGCTATCAAGAAAGTGTTTGCTCTAAAGCACCGTGGTTACCAAATAATGTTGATTTTATCCAACGCATTAATGGTTTGGCAGATCGGAATGAAGTTAAAGATATTATTTTTGATGCAAACTATTTAATTCTTGGCTTGGGTGATGTGTATTTAACTGCACCATGTGCTGTACCAATAGATCCACGTCATCGTTTACTCAGTTCTAAATATAATCCAGCACGTACCTTTACCGCAGAAGGAACGGTTGGGATTGGTGGTATGTACATGTGTATCTACGGTATGGATTCACCGGGCGGCTATCAATTGATTGGGCGTACTCTGCCAATTTGGAATAAGTTTAAGAAAAACAAACAATTTGGTGATAAACAATGGTTCTTACAATTCTTCGATCAAATTAAATATTTTGAGGTTACAGAAGAAGAACTCAATCGATGGCGTGCTGACTTTGAAAATGGTCGTGCTGAGATCAAGATTGAAGAAACAGAATTCGATTATGCGGATTATGTAAAATTCTTAGAGAATGAAGCTGAAAGTATTGCCGAGTTTAAAGCTAAGCAACAACAAGCATTTACGACTGAGGTGGATCGCTGGAAAGAGGAGTTTGCAGCTCAACCTGAAGAACAGATTCAAGAAAATAACCATGCTGATTATAGTCATTTAGCATCATTAAATGCATCGATGACAGGTAATATCTGGAAAATTTTTGTTGAGCATGGTCAAGAGGTTAAAAAAGGTGAAACTGTTGCTATTATTGAAGCAATGAAAATGGAACTTCCGGTTTATGCAGAAGAAGATGGCATTGTAAAAGCTATTATTTGTAGAGCAGGGCAAACCGTACATAGTGGTGAACCACTCGTTTATATGGAATAAGGCAAGGTTGCATGAAAGAAACCAAAATAAAAACAACAAAAAACTCAGACAATTTGTCTGAGCTGGTTTACCAACGCATCAAGAATGATATCTTTGATTTCAAACTGATGCCGGGTGAACGTTTCACTGAATCTGAAGTTGCAAAGGCTTATGATGTAAGTCGTACCCCAATCCGACAAGCGCTGTATCGTTTGCAACAAGAGGGTTATGTTGATGTGAGTTTTCGTAGCGGTTGGCAAATCCGACCGCTCAATTTTCGATAT
This sequence comes from Acinetobacter sp. WCHA39, assembly GCF_002165385.1. NCBI lineage: Bacteria > Pseudomonadati > Pseudomonadota > Gammaproteobacteria > Moraxellales > Moraxellaceae > Acinetobacter > Acinetobacter sp. WCHA39. The sequence goes on along the minus strand of NZ_NHRP01000004.1, from coordinate 32,021 downwards.
TATGAAGAACTTTATGATGTGAGGATCGTATTAGAAAAAGATTCGATTCGTAAACTTTGTCAGATGGATCATCAAAATTCGGTTGAATTATCTCTTTTAAAAGATTTATGGTTGATTGAACCTCATCAATACCTAAAAGACATTAAACAACTGTCACAACAAGATGAAGATTTCCATTGCGCATTGGTTCGCGCCTCTGGAAATAATGAAATGGCGAGAATTCATCGTGATTTGAGCGAGCGAATCCGTATTATTCGTCGTTTAGACTTCTCAAAAGATTATCGCGTTGAAGCGACTTATCAGGAGCATCAAAAAATACTGGGTTATATTTTTAATCGTAAAGTAGATGAAGCCATTCAGGCGATTGAAGCGCATATTATGCAAAGTCGTGATGAAGTGAAAAAAATTACTTTACAGATGTTGGACTCGAGTCAGTTTTATTGATTAATAAATTGAGGATTATGAATGGTTAAAAATCAATTAATTTACAGTATTCAAAAGTTTATTGAAAAAAAGGATATTTCTGTAAAAAATGCTAATAAGATAGAATTCTTACTCGAAAGTTTAAATTCGGAGCATGAGCTAGTAGATAATACTATTTTAATGTTGGCTTCTTATGCTCCTAATGGTGGAAAATATATGTATGATGAGGATCAAGTCGGTTATGAGTTAAAGAAAATATTGAAAATTCTGTAATAGATAATTAGGTGTATTAGGTTTTATTTCTCATGTTTAGAACAGAAAGTTAATATTCTATTAAAATGCTCTATTTTTCATGCCTAATCCTGCATAAAACTAACATCTTTCCTGAATTTTCTATTTAATAATAAAGATCACATTTCAAATCATCAGATTAAACATGATGAATGATCATATACTTAGCTCACTGTTTTTCAAACTTGTTGCTAAAGAAGGCTTCTTTTCGACCGCGATAGATGGCATCACTTTGATGCGTGTAGATCACAACACGCCACCACTAGCCGTACTGCAAGAACCGACCTTAGTTTTTGTTTTACAAGGCAGTAAACGTGGTTACATCGGAACTGAAACCTATGCATTTCAGCAAGGCGAATGCCTAATCGTCTCCGTGTCTATGCCATTTGATTGTGATACGGTAGCGAGTCCTGAATTGCCTATGATTGCAGTCAGTATGAAACTAGAGGCGGATACGGTAAATGAGCTGTTAGCAAAAACATATTTTGAAAATGAGCAATTTAAACCACTCACTACAGGCATGAGTGTAATTCAATATGATCAAACAATTTCGAATGTTTTAATACGACTTTTAAAAACTTTAGGTTCAGAACAAGACAGCTTGATTTTAGGTGAACAAATAAAACGAGAGTTGTTGTATCGAGTGATTCAACATTCGGGTGCAGATGCTTTAAAAGGATTAGTCGCTCAAGGCAATTTACGACCAATTTATAAGATTTGTGAATATATTCAACATCATTTTACAGAAAAATTAACAGTGGAAATGCTTGCTGAACAAGCCAATATGAGTATTTCGGCATTTCATAAAGCATTCAAACAAGTCACATTATATTCACCTTTGCAGTATCTCAAAGTTACACGGTTGCATAAGGCAAAACAGATGTTGCAAAACGAAAACCAAAGCGTTGCTCAAGCAGCTTATGCTGTTGGTTATCAAAGCTCATCTCAATTTAGTCGAGAGTTTAAAAAGCAGTTTGGTTTTTCTCCTAATCAAACTGAAGTAAATATAGATAAGGAATGAGTAAATCATGAATCAAAATAGTAGCGAACAAATGAAATATATCGAAATTACTGAAGCTGGCGGTCCTGAAGTTCTAAAAGTTGTACAAGGTAAGAAACCTGAGATTAAAGAAGATGAAGTATTGATTGAAGTCTATGCTACTGGGATCAATCGCCCTGATATTTTGCAACGACAGGGGCTTTATCCAATGCCGAAAGGCGTAACTCAGATTCCAGGATTAGAAGTTGCTGGGATCATTTCACAAATTGGTTCAAAAGTAGAAAAATTTAAAGTCGGTGATAAAGTCTGCGCGCTGACCAATGGTGGAGGATATGCAGAATACTGTGCTGTCCCAGCAAATCAAACTTTAGCGATTCCAAAAGATCTGAGCTTTGTTGAAGCAGCAGCTATTCCAGAAACTTATTTCACCGTATGGGCAAATCTATTTCAGATCGGGCAGTTGAAAAAGAACGAAACTGTTCTGATTCACGGAGGAGCGAGTGGAATTGGCTCTACAGCGTTGAGTTTATGTCATGCCATGGGGATCCAAACTTTTTCCACGGTGGGCAGTGACGATAAAGCTGAAAAATTAAGCTCTATTTCGACAGTTATTAATTATAAGAAGCAAGATTTTGAACAAGAAATTTTTTCACGTACAGATCAGCAAGGGGTTGATGTGATCTTGGATATTATTGGCGCTGCTTACTTTAATCAAAATCTAAGATTGCTAAAAAGAGGTGGGCGACTGGTAATTATCGGATTTATGGGCGGTCGAAAAGTAGATGGTTTTGATATTCAAGAACTCATGCTAAAACGCGCTGTGGTGACTGGCTCAACGATGCGTGCTCGAACCAATGATGAAAAAGCAAAAATTACCCAAGAATTGGAACAGTTTGTTTGGCCACTAATCGAAACAGATCAATGTAAACCAATTATTTATAAAACTTTTGTATTTAAAGAGGTTGCAGCAGCACACCAATGTCTTGAAAACAGTGAACATATTGGAAAAGTGGTACTCGAAATTAAATCGTAATTTTGCCTGATTGTATTCATTCCATGCCTATTTATACATCAAGCTTGAGAATGATCACCCAGAAAAGCAATATGTAAATCAAACATATCCTACGAGGAATTTGAAGATGACAACAAATACAGATGATCGCAACCCAACCCCAGATTTAGCAGAAGATAATGATGCTCACCAGCAAATTAGGAGCTCAACATGAAGCAACCAATATCGGTTCTGAAAGTAATAATTATATGGTTGGTGTTCAGTTAAATGTACCGTTATATGATGATGGACTCAATCGGGCAAATATTAATAAAGCTCAAGTCGATATTGAGCTTGCTAATCAGAAAATCAAAAGTCTGGAATTAGATTTGAATCAGCGTATACGGACGACTTACGCACAACTTCAAACCATTCGTCAAAATAAAGATGCACTGCAAAATGCAATTGACGCAGCTTCAATCGCATTTGTTTATACGCGTAAAGAATTTGAACTGGGTACAAAAACAACATTTGATTTACTCAATACAGAACAGAAGTTATTGGATGTCCAGACTCAAAAAACGGTCAACCAACAAGATGAAGTTGTATTTGTATATCAATTACTAGATCAAATAGGAAGTTTGAATGATTTAGTGTCAACACCACATCATCAACAGGTCAATAATTAATGAACATGGATTTAGTACAACATCGCAACAATCTATACAGACATAAATTACATGTCGTTATTGAAGATAAAGAACAGCAGCGAAAAGTTGCATGTTATAGCAATGGTTATCGACCGTGTTATATCAATAGACAAATACAGAGTCTAAGATATGCCAGCGATCTACGTGTCGATCAAAACTATAGAGGAAAATCTTTGGTTAAGGTTTTAGGCGCTCATGTGAAAATCAGTATGTATGAACCTAATTTTAGCCAAATGATTATTTTCAATGATAATCATGCAGCTCGAGCAGCAATGCAAACTGCGAAAACAGGTATGCCTGATTATTATGATGAAGGTTTTATCGAAACTTTAACGCTGACACATTTAGGAAACAAAAGAAAAATCAAAGCTTTCTTAAAGCGCATCACTCAAAATCAAGATGCATATCAAAACATTCAGTCTTGTGTCGCGCATGTAGAACACATTTCGGCAATGAATAACTTTATTGCCGAAATATCGAATCATTATAATTTTATTCCTGCTTATAACTTCGAAGAATTAGCACAAGGTCATTCATACTTTTCAGGAATTAAACTTTCAGATTTTATCTTGTATTTTCAAGATAAAAAGCTCGTTGGTATGTTTGGTTTATGGGATCAACATGGAATTAAGCAAACCAAAATTTTGCATTACAGTCCAGTAATTCGTGCACTGCGACCTATTTATAATTTTTGTACATCTGTTACGAAAAGTATGCCTCTACCAAAATTAGGTGACTCAGTGAAATATCATGTATTACACACGTTATTATGTCACCCACAATCGCTTGCCTTACACCATCGTATGCTCGAAGATGCCTACAAACTATCAAGAAAAATAGGTATAGGTGTTGTAAGTTTTACCTTATCTCATAAAGACCCACGCTATCAACTGAACTCATTTTATAAAGGTGAACGCCTAACAGGAATGCATGGTTTTATTAGTTTTGCTGGGGACCCTCGTGTAAATTTTGACAATAATTTGATTCCATACTTGGAAGTAGGACGGATTTAATTGTTCATAAATAGGCTAGAAAAACAGACAAAAGTTATCAATTACATAAAATACTTCTATAATAGCGTCCATTATGACTAGAGTCCGTTTTTTGTTCAGATGAATGAATGACTCTAGCTACTCTTTTTAAATCAATTTCTTATCCGCGATTCGGGTTATTGATCAATATTTGAAATTTTATGTGTCAGTGCTGACACATAAGAATATTTAGGTGCCAGCATGGAAATCAAGGTTAATTATCTCGACAATCTTCGACAAGAAGCCAAGTTCGATGATTTTACAGTTATCGCTGACCAACCCATTCGTTATAAAGGTGATGGTTCTGCACCAGGTCCATTTGACTACTTTTTAGCATCATCAGCATTATGTGCAGCTTACTTCGTTAAAGTATATTGTGCAGCTCGTGATATTCCGACCGATAATATTCGTTTGTCACAAAACAATATTGTGGATCCAGAAAACCGTTATAAACAAATTTTCAAAATTCAAGTTGAATTACCCGCTGATATTTCTGAAAAAGACCGTCAAGGCATCTTACGTTCAATTGATCGTTGTACCGTTAAAAAAGTAATTCAAACGGGTCCTGAATTTATCATTGAAGAAGTCGAAAGTATTGATGCGGATGCGCAAGCACTGTTGATGCCAAGTCTGACTTCAGAAAGCAGCACTTATATCGCAGGGAAAGATTTACCACTAGAAGAAACCATTGCCAACATGTCTAGTATTTTGGCGAATCTAGGGATGAAGATCGAAATTGCATCTTGGCGTAATATTGTTCCAAATGTCTGGTCTTTACATATCCGTGATGCACAATCACCAATGTGCTTTACTAATGGTAAAGGCTCTACCAAAGAAAGTGCTTTAGCATCAGCTTTAGGTGAGTTCATTGAACGTTTGAACTGTAACTTTTTCTATAATGATCAGTTCTGGGGTGAAGAAATTGCCAATGCAGAATTTGTACATTATCCAGACGAAAAGTGGTTCAAACCGGGTCCGAAAGGTAAATTACCAAAAGAAATTTTGGATGAATATTGCCTTGAAATTTACAACCCAGATAATGAATTACTCGGTACACATTTATATGATACCAACTCAGGAAATACAGAGCGGGGTATTTGTTCGTTACCATTTGTGCGTCAGTCAGATCAGGAGATTGTGTATTTCCCATCGAATCTGATTGAAAACTTGTACCTAAGTAATGGAATGAGTGCAGGTAATACTTTAGCCGAAGCACAAGTTCAATGTTTATCTGAGATTTTTGAGCGTGCTGTCAAACGTGAAATTTTAGAAGGTGAAATTGCTTTACCTGATGTACCTCAAGAAGTATTAGCAAAATATCCAAGTATTGTGGCGGGCATCCAAGGTTTAGAAGAACAAGGTTTTCCTGTTTTAGTGAAAGATGCTTCTTTGGGCGGTGATTTCCCAGTGATGTGTGTGACACTGATGAACCCACGCACGGGAGGCGTATTTGCCTCATTCGGCGCACATCCAAGCTTTGAAATTGCGTTGGAACGTAGCCTAACCGAACTCTTACAAGGGCGTAGTTTTGAAGGTTTAAATGATCTTCCTCAACCAACCTTCCAAAGTGAAGCAGTCACTGAACCAAATAATTTTGTTGAACACTTTATTGACTCAAGTGGCTTAGTTTCATGGCGTTTCTTTAGTGCAAAATCAGACTATGACTTTGTCGAGTGGGATTTCACCAATGATGGTGAAAACTCAAATGAAGAAGAAGCGGCTGAATTGTTTGGCATTTTGGAAGAAATGGGCAAAGAAGTATATATGGCTGTCTATGAGCATTTAGGTGCAACAGCATGTCGTATCTTAGTTCCAGATTATTCTGAAATTTATTTGGTCGAAGATTTAATTTGGGATAACACTAATAAAGCGTTGGCATTCCGTGAAGACATTTTAAATCTGCATCGTTTGGATCAGACTCAACTTGAAGCTTTGGTCGAACGTTTAGAAGAATGTGAATTAGATGACTATACTGAAATCGCGACCTTGATTGGCATTGAGTTTGATGACAATACCGTGTGGGGACAGTTGACTATTCTTGAGCTCAAACTATTGATCTATATTGCATTAGAACAGTTTGAAGAAGCCAAAGAACTGGTTGAAACCTTCTTACAATACAATACCAATACCGTTGAACGTGGACTATTCTATCAATGCATGAACGTAGTACTTGAAGTATTGCTCGATGATGAGATGGAATTAGAAGACTATGAAACGAATTTCCGTCGTATGTTTGGTAACGAACGTATGGATGCAGTCATCGGATCTGTTGAAGGGAATGTTCGTTTCTATGGTCTCACACCAACAAGTATGAAACTTGAAGGGCTTGATCGCCATTTACGTTTGATTGATAGCTATAAGAAATTGCATCAAGCGCGTGCAAAGGCTGTCGGAGTAGCTGTATAAATACAAGCTAAACGTTAAACCTTTAAAAAGTGCATGTTGATCATGCACTTTTATATCGTTAGTCCACTGTTGGGAAGACTATGATGTAATTTATTACACGGGTGGGCACGGCGTGATGTGGGGTTTTTTAAATAATGCCGATTAAAAACATTTTGATCATATGCTCTGTCTCTACCTACGGTATACAGAACATTTAAAAATATTAGATAGATGGTGGAAAACGTACTTGTTCAATCATAGAAAATTGTGAATACTCATGCCCGAAAATTTAGACTATAAGATTATCTTTCGGGGTTAGGCAATTACTGTGAAAACATATCCATTTACATTTTCTCGTTTACACAAAGCATTACTGGCAGTTGGTTCATTTTCATGCCTAGGGCTAAGCTCAGTATTGGTACATGCTGAAGATGAAAATAAAGTATCCCAATTAGAAACAATCACAGTAAACGCCCAAGCAGCAGAAAGCGTATATTTTCAACCAAAGGTGAATTTATCTGGTTTTACTCAACAAAATATTGCTGAGATTCCTGCATCTATTCATGCAGTGACGGCTGAGCGAATTGCTGATCAACATGCGAAAACATTAACGGATGTTGTGAAAAATGATGCTGCGGTAGGTGATGGTTACGCCCCAATTGGCTATTACTCAAACTTTATGATGCGTGGTTTCGCACTGAACCTTGGTTCAAGCTACTTGCTCAATGGTAACTTACTTCGCGGTGAGCAAAATGTCGCACTTGAAAACAAAGAACAAGTCGAGATTTTAAAGGGTATAAGTGCTATTCAAAGTGGTATGTCAACACCTGCGGGTGTGGTTAATTATGTAAGCAAACGCCCTAAAGACATCCGTTCAATGACCGTTGATGCAGATAGTCATGGCGGTAATCGTATCGCAGCGGACTTTGGCGGATTTTTAGATGAGCAGCAATTGGGTTATCGAATAAATTTGGCGCATGAGGAAATCCATCCGTATGTAGAACATGCCAATGGTAAACGCTTATTTGGTTCTTTAGCGTTAGACTGGAATATATCAGATCGTTCAAAATTAGAACTTGATATCGAATCACAGCGTCAACGTCAGCGTTCAGTACCTGGTTATCAGTTGCTTGATGGTAAAACCGTACCTACTGGCGTAGAGTGGGATCGTTTACTTGGCTATCAAAGTTGGAGCCAACCTGTCATTAACCAAAGTTTAAACACAGGCTTAAAATATAATTACCAAATCAATAAAGATTGGTCAGCAAATCTAAGTGCTTCTCAAAGTCGTGTTGTGGTGGATGATTATTCAGCGTTTGCCTATACCTTTGGTCAAAATGGTAACTATGATATTTATGACTTCCGCAGTCCTGATGACAGTTACCTGACCAATCAATTTAAAGCAGGCTTAAATGGTCAATTTAGTACAGGATCATGGCAACATAAGTTGAGTTTAGAATTATCACAAACTTATAAACGACATGCGCAATACGATGCGATTAACCAAGCTGTCGGTACAGGGAATATTTACACTGATACTGTGGACTTTGCTCCATCTGGCGCGGTTTTGGGCAATCACTACAAATCTTTAAACAGTCAGCAAACAGCATTAAATTTACTTGATCAAGTTGAATTTAATACAGCATGGTCAATTCTAGCAGGCGGAAAACTACTGCATTTAAATGAAGATGCTTATAATGCATCTGGTAATAATATTCGTGACACTAACTTTAATCGCTTTTTACCTCAATTTGCTGTGATGTATCAGCCTTGGGAAAAGACTCATATCTATGCTTCTTATGCCAAAGGATTAAGTGACGGCGGACAAGCGCCGTGGTTTGCAAACAATCCTTCTGTGACATTAGCACCCAAACATTCAGCGCAATATGAATTGGGATTTAAGCAGCAGTGGCAAGATTTACTTTTTTCAGCTGCATTATTTGATTTAAAACAAGATAATCAACATACCAATATTTCAAATGATTTCGTAAAAGATGGTGAACAACATAACCTCGGCTTAGAACTTGGTCTACAAGGGCGTATTGGTCAAAACCTAGATATGACATCGACTTTAGCACTGACCCGTTCACGCTTAAGAGACATACAATCATCTGAATATGATGGTCATCAAACTCAAAATGTACCAACTGTACGTTTGGCGAGTTATATCTCATACCAAGTTCCCCAAGTTGAAGGATTACGTTTACTCGCTGGCATACAATACAGTAGCAGTAAATATGCAAATAAATCAGCTACAGTGGAAGTGCCTAGCTATACCGTATTTAATCTGGGTTCAGCTTATAACTTCCGTGCTTATGGCTATGAAAACACGTTAAGATTCAATGTTGATAATCTATTTAATAAAAAATATTGGAGAGATGCGGGAAGCTTCTTTGGGGATGATTATTTGTTCCTAGGCGCTCCACGCACTGCACAATTTTCTTGGACGGTGAATTTTTAAATCCAATTCACTGATATGAATAAAGACGATCTGACTTAAAATTAGATCGTCTTTTTTACGAGATTCTGCTATTGGATTAATAAAATTCAAGTTTTTATATCGTTGTAAACAAAAAATAGAAACGAAACATTGTATGTCATCATCTAAAGAATAATTCCAAATTACAAACACGCCCTTATAGCAATAATTCAATCAATATCCTGATAGTTTTTCAGCTCATGATGAAGCTCGTTCAGGTTAGAGCACTGAAACCCATAAAAACACACAACAATGAATTTTATTCATCTTTTGGTTAGATTAAATCATTTTTATTCATGTGATGATTCGAGTATAAATTACAACATAAAGAAGTTTACGGTTTATCGCAAAAATTAGGATACCAATCATCATGAGTAAAGAGTTTGCATGTTCAATTAAACGCATTCGTTTTGATGAAAACTATCAACCAGCGGATAGCACACGTCTAACGACTAATTTTGCCAACTTAGCACGCGGTGAAAGTCGAGAGGAGAATCTTCGTAATACACTTCGAATGATTAATAATCGTTTCAATGCTTTAGCACAAACTGATAATCCGAATGGTGACCGTTATTCACTTGAAATCGATATTATTTCTGCAGATTTAGATATTGAAGGTAATGGTAAAACTTTTCCAATCATTGAAATGCTGAAAAGCACCATTACCGATCACCATACCAATCAACGTATTGAAGGCATGATTGGCAATAGTTTCTCGTCTTATGTACGTGATTATGATTTTAGCGTGGTGCTGAAAGAACATAATAAAGAGAACTCAACTTCGTATGCACCCGAAGGTTTCGGTGATTTACACGGTAAGCTTTATCAATATTTAGTAAATTCAGATACGTTTAAGGCTGAATTTAATCAACAACCTGTCATTTGTTTAAGTGTTTCAACAGCGAGGACTTATCAGCGTACTGTTAATGAGCATTCAGTTTTAGGTGTTGAATATAAGCAAGATCAATATTCACGTACAGATGAATATTTTCATAAAATGGGCTTACAGGTTCGCTTCTTCATGCCGAAAGGAAGTGTTGCGCCTTTAGCATTCTATTTTGCGGGTGATTTATTACGTGATTACACCGATTTTGAACTGATTAGCGCAATTAGCACGATGGAAACTTTCCAAAAGATCTACCGTCCTGAAATTTACAATGCAAATTCTTCAGCAGCACAAGTGTATCAAGCAAGTTTAGAGTACCCAGATTACTCATTAACACGAATCGTTTACGACCGTGTAGAGCGTGGTCAATTGGCAGTAAAACAAGGTAAATGGACGGAAGAAAACTTTATCAAACCTTATAAAAACATCCTTGAACAATGGGCTGCTAACTACACCGTACAAAGTAACGCTGCTTAATTTACCTGAAATAGAGATAGAAGATTTAAAATGGCAATTTTATTACCAACATCAACGGCTGGCAGCTTACCGAAACCTTCATGGCTTGCAGAACCTGAAAAACTTTGGTCACCTTGGAAATTAGAGGGTGAGGCATTAATCGAAGCGAAGCAAGATGCTCTGCGTTTATCTCTACAAGAACAGATCCATGCGGGAATTGATATTGTGAGCGATGGTGAGCAAACTCGCCAACATTTTGTCACCACATTTATCGAGCATCTTGATGGTGTAGATTTTGAGAAGCGTGAAACAGTTCGTATCCGTAATCGTTATGATGCAAGTGTTCCATCTGTAGTCGGTGCAGTCTCTCGCCAAAAGCCAGTTTTCGTGGAAGATGCCAAGTTTTTACGTAGCCAAACAACACAACCAATCAAATGGGCGCTTCCAGGTCCAATGACTATGATTGATACGTTATATGATGGTCATTATAAAAGCCGTGAAAAACTGGCTTGGGAATTTGCCAAGATTCTTAATCAGGAAGCACTTGAATTAGAAGCTGCGGGTGTCGACATTATCCAATTTGATGAACCTGCATTTAATGTATTCTTTGATGAAGTGAATGATTGGGGTGTTGCAACCTTGGAAAGAGCACTTGAAGGTCTTAAATGTGAAACAGCCGTCCATATCTGCTATGGCTATGGCATCAAAGCCAATACAGATTGGAAAAAGACGTTGGGTTCAGAGTGGCGTCAATATGAAGAAGCCTTTCCTAAGCTTCAACAATCTAAAATTGATATCGTTTCGCTAGAATGCCAAAACTCTCGCGTACCAATGGATCTAATTGAACTAATTCGCGGTAAAAAAGTGATGGTAGGTGCGATCGATGTTGCTACTAATAATATCGAAACACCTGAAGAAGTTGCCGATACCTTAAGAAAAGCTTTGCAATTTGTTGATGCTGACAAACTTTATCCATCTACTAACTGTGGAATGGCGCCTTTATCTCGTCAAGTAGCACGCGGTAAGCTGAATGCCTTAAGTGCAGGTGCAGAAATTATCCGAAAAGAGCTCGCCGTTTAGTATTTAGCAATTAGGAAATATCGAATGGGCTACTTATTAATTTAGTTAGCAGCCCATTCGGTTTGAAATGATTTAGATGTGCAAATGTGACGCAAGTGTGTCTTAGGTCTTAATCTAAAGAAAAGCTACAGTTCAATTTAGGAATCAGATGATGATTGAAGCAAATGACTTTAGAAATGCGATGTCTTTACTGACAAGTGCAGTGAATGTGGTGACTACAGCGGGAGCATCTGGTCGTCATGGATTTACCGCATCTGCTGTATGTAGCGTTACGGATACACCTCCGACATTATTGGTGTGTATGAATACAGCCTCTAGGTCACATGCACATTTTATTGAAAATGAAACTTTAACTGTGAATGTTCTAGGCGCGCAACATCAGCATATTTCTAATGTGTTTTCCTCTAAGTTGACGTCTGAAGAGCGGTTTAAACATGGAACTTGGACTAAATTAAAAACAGGTGCACCTGTTTTAGAGGACGCTCTTGTTAGTTTTGATTGTCAGATTGAACAAATTCAGGAAGTAGGAACACATACTATTTTTATTTGCCGTACAGTTGCTATTCAAAAAAGTCAGCATGAACATAGTCTGGTGTATTTTAATCGTGCTTATCACCAAGTAGGTGAGACTGAAGTTGCTTAAACCAACATTCGCTATTCATCTAATATTAACCTTCAATCAAGTAAGTATGTCGTGGAATTAATCATTTTTTTAGCTATAGGTGCATTAGCGGGATTCGCTGCTGGACTTTTTGGTGTAGGTGGTGGGCTGATCATTGTACCGCTTTTATATGTTGTCTTTACACAAATGGGCTATGATCCTGAAGTTGTGATGCATCTTGCTTTGGGTACTTCATTAGCCACGATTATTGTGACGTCTATCAGCTCATTAATGGCGCATAATAAAAATGGTGCAGTCATTTGGACTGTATTCAAAAATCTGACTCCTGGTTTAGTCATTGGGTCATTTTTTGGTGCGGGTATTGCAGGATTACTATCAAGGGAACACTTGCAACTGATTATTGGTGTTTTTGTGATTTGGGTTGCATACCAAATGTTTATTGGAGCCAAAAAAGTAATAGATCAGAATAAAGTCCTTCCATCAACGACTAAACAGGTGTTCGCAGGTACAGGAATAGGCATAGCATCAGCAATTTTTGGTATTGGTGGAGGTAGTCTAACCGTACCTTATTTAAATCATCACGGTGTAGTCATGCAAAAAGCAGTTGGAACATCTGCTGCATGTGGCTTACCTATCGCAATCGCAGGTGCGCTAGGGTTTATGTTATTTGGTATGAAAGAACAAATAAATGTTCCGAATAGCATTGGTTTTGTTCATATTTATGCATTTCTGGGTATCAGTGCGATGAGCTTTTTCACTGCAAAGCTAGGTGCCAAAGTGGCACATGCTTTATCACCTCAAATGTTAAAAAAATGCTTTGCTGTATTGTTACTTATTGTCGGATGTTTTTTCCTTTTTAAAGGAATACGTTGAAATATATTAGGTTGATTCCTGTGATAAAAGCTCATTAAATATGGGCTTTTATACATTAGAGTTTAGTAGATTTAGTTTTTAACTATTTGATATATAAATAGTTAGCAAATCAAGAGTAGACGATACTCACCATCTTTTTCAACAGGTGCTCTGTGAACACATGGCAAAACTTGCTGCTTTGGATGATCAACTGCTAGACGCCAAAGATGTCCTGAACCTAAATTTAAAGGTCTTGCATCAGGGAGCGGTTGGTAATGTAAATCGAAGAAATAATCTTGTAGAAAACTTTCAAATTCTGATTCTGGCCCGTTATGCAATTCCTTAAGTTTTTTTCTAATTTCGGGAATTAAAATCTTTTGCTCAACTTGATCGTTTGGCAAAATATCACTTGCCGCACCGTGATAAGTACATAAAAAAGTATCAGTTGGGATGGGGGAACGATCAACATGAAATGAATACACATCAGTTGAAATAAAATTTAACTCATCATCACGCTCGTAATATTGAATTAAATTAAGGGTAGGTGAAGCTCCGAAATCACTTAATAGCTGCATATCTTTTAAGATGATTTCTCTTGCTAAATGACCTTGTTCGGAAAGTTGCAATCCCAATAGGTCATCAATAGAAACTTCAGTGATATTTTCCTTTAGTTCAAGCTGTTTTACGATTTCTTGAAAATCTCCATTCAGGTTTCTATACCAACAAATCGCATTTCTATCTCCTTGAAAATTAGAACCGATAAGTTCGGAGAAACTAGAAACCATGCTAATTTGCTTGTGGTCAGAAAATGTATTCTTCATAAAAAGAAGTTTATCAAAAAGAAATTATGTTTAATGATACACAGTTCGATCACGTTAACAACGATAGGTTGAATCGTATTTTTCAAACATTTATCTTTTCATACCTTATAACAATGAAATAAAGTGTTTTAAATAGATACTGAGAATGATACTTTCCATAGATCGTTATGAGCAAATTTATGCTCAAAAACTTACATAAAAAAGAATTTTGCGCAAATATCTTCACAAATATAAAAAAATAGAGTACTTTTGAGAAAATAATTGCTCATTCATATCAATGAAGAAATTAACAATACAGGCGTTACTTGATCAAAGTTGGTTTGATATTGCTGAACTTACGCTATTAGAACCGAAACTAGGCTCAGCAAGCGCTAGTGAATTAGCTTACGAGTATGCCAGCGCTTTCATTCGACTATGTTGAAGCTAAATTAGAAAGATGGGAACTATTATGAATATAAAAAATCAGACTCAAGATCGTCAGCAAGTTCTTATTGATCTATATATGCAGTACTTATTGAATGAAATAACATTAGGACAATTATTGACGTATTTACGAAAAAACATTCTGAGTATGTCTCAGGAACAATATGCAAATTTAGTCGGCATAAGTCGCAGGACATTAACTGATATTGAGCAAGACAAAGGAAAACTTACTCAATCTGTTTTAGATAAGGTCTTTAAACCACTTGGGTTGAAAGCAGGACTTGTACCAACTCATGAGCACATTGTGAGAAAGATTATGAAACCATCAGAATGAGATCAATGGCTCAGTAACGTGATGTATAATCTTAGATCATCACATTACTGAGCTATGACAACAAACAGTATTGTGTAGGCCACAGTCTTAGATATTCTATTTAACATAATATACATTATACGCAATTATTATGTTAGAAACCATTTAAAGTGTCTATTTTCTTTATTTTGGCATTCTATAGTTACTTGGCGTCATATTTGTCCACTTTTTAAAAGCACGTGAAAATGAGAAATATCTGCATAGCCTAAAAGATTTGAAATCTCTTGAATGGATAAATTTATTTTCTTTTAAAAGAGCTTTTGCTTTTGCCTGACGGCTTTCACTAAGTAAGATTTGAAATGTTTTTTTTCATTTGCAAGTTGACGTTGTAAAGTTCTATCAGTTAAACCAAGATGCTTAGCGATTTGGTTCAACGACAAAAATTGCTGTAATTCTGCTTTAGAAGTTCTTTATTAAATATTAAATGATATTGATCAGCACCAAACTTTTATTGCCTACCATGTCCCATATATCACAGATGAAGAACGAGAAAAAATTCTTATTCGTTTTGAAGAATACATAGTTAATCTAGACAACTTAATGCACCACTGGAGTTCTCTAAATTAAAGAATTTCTACGATAAAATGAATCCAGTTTAAAAAATTAAATAAAAACTGCTACTTAGTACCCCAACTAAATAGCAGTTTATTCGGTATTTTTAATTATTATTTTGTAACTTGTAACACTCATCTAAAGCCAGCTCATAATAAGCCAAGCCTTCTTTCGCTGCTAAAAAAGCTTTTCTCTGAGAAACTGGATCTTTATCGCATAATCTCTTAATCAGCTCCATCGCCTCATAAGGATGTAGATCATCATAGTGTGCATGAGCTCTTAACCATGCCAATGATCTTTTATTAATATTTACTTCTGGTGTTTCTGTATAAGCTTGTATTCCTTTATAAACATGAATGGTCCAATCGCCTGTCGCCCACTCTATTGCTAAATTTGTTGCAGCAATACTCTCCGCTAAACTTCCCCTAAAATTTACATCCCATAAAAAATGATTGATTGCATTCATTGCTACTGGTGGTCTAACTTCATTCAACATTTCAGTCGTTATGCCAAAACCCTTCGCCCAATCTTGATACCAATGTAAATGTCTTTCTTCAACTTTGATATTTTGAATTAACCAATCTCTAGTCTCAGTTACACCATCTAAAGAAAAAGCCGTCGCTTTAGCCAAAGCACCTGCCATATATGATGGAAAATGAGCAACCAAAGGGTAAAAATTTAATAATGCTGACCGAAAGCATTCTAAATTTAGGCTACCGCTTGCCATATCTAAAAATAAAGGGTGTTTGCTTACTCGTTCTTTTGCAGGAACAAGTTCATCCCAAAATTGTTGTGCCCATTCTGAGTGAGGTGTTATTTCTAGTTTTGTTCCATATTGCTTCATAACAGTCATTTCGATCCATCCTATTTCGTATGACTTATTTCAATTATTTTCCACGATTGCTGCTTATTTTTATAGCTAGATTTAATCGTAATACAATTAATATACAATGATTGCTATTTAATTTGTAACATTTTTTATCTGTTCAGCATTTTATTAAGTTTAATCATTATATTCGTTGCTAATACATTCATATTACACCCGAAGAATATAGAATACTGGCAATAAAATCTGATTATCATAAAAAATGATTAATTTTATATAATCCAATACACATTTTATTTAATACAGTGTAACGTAGTTAACAATCCCTATTTACATTTATAAGAACATTGGGGGCGATGAGAATTAAGATGAAGTTAAAAGCATCCAACTTACTCGGGCAAGAACAGATTGACTTGTTAATCTCTCGCGGACTAAATTTAGTTTGGTTTCCTAAAGAATTAGAAGTCATTTATAAAGATCAGTATAAAAATGAAGCTGCACATGAATTCCGTTACCGTGCACCAATCATTCTATTCTTCTATTTATATTTAAGTTTTGGTACTTATCAAGTTCTACCTACAGAGCTACGCACTGCATGGGTCGCGTACTACGGTTGGGTCGGCATGATAATTCTTTTTGCATGGTTACTTGCTTTCATTCCATCAATGAATAGATGGTTTGATTACTATGTTTGCTTAGGCTCTATAGGTGCCGTCGCTCTTACTTTCACGTTAATTAATGTATTTGAACATGGCCAGAATAACGTTCTTTTTCATGCTGCCATGATGTATGCCGTGGTCATTATATATGGCTTCGTTGGTATGCGATTTTATACAGCGATGTTTGCTGGTTGGTCTGGTGGTTTAATTGGTATTGCCATTAGTGTTTGGCTTAATGGATCAATTGATTGGACTTACTTAAATCGAACTTATACTTTTAGTAGCTTTCTAGGAATGGCTTTAGCTTATGCAATAGATCGGCAACATAGAGAGAATTATCTACAAGACTGTATGATCGAACTAAATCGATTAGAGCTTATGCGTCAGGCGCAACAACTTTCAATTTTATCTCAACAAGATGCTTTAACTGGTTTAGCGAACCGTAGATACCTCGATGAAGTGCTTGAAAATGAGTGGAAACGCTCAATCCGTCATGAAGTTCCTATCACAATCATGATGATCGATATCGATTTTTTTAAACTATACAATGATACATTAGGCCATATTCAGGGGGATCAATGTCTTAGACGAATTGCCATTTTGCTGGGTTCAATCTCATCGCGAAGTGGAGATCTTGCGGCACGTTATGGCGGTGAAGAGTTCTTACTTTTATTTTCCATGACGGATAAAGATCAAGCACTGATACAAGTTCAACGTTTAATGGGATTAATGCAAAATATAGGGATTGCACATCCTAGAAGTAATGTCTCTAAATATGTAACGATCAGTGTGGGTGTTGCAACAACAACTCCTCATCTTAATGACAGCCTATCAGAGTTTATCTCTCAAGCAGATCATGCTTTGTATGTAGCAAAAAATAATGGTAGAAATCAATATCATGTTGCAACGAGTGAAAATGTAATTTCTGAGACTTTATAAGATTAATTTTTTATTATTAAACAACATACTTGCGCGCAAAGTGTCGCAAGTATGTGAAAAATTAAAATTATGGCTCAATTGGTTGGAATGGAACTACAACATCAGCATTTTGAGCACGGTGTCTTAAAAAATGATCCATTAGAACAATTGCTAACATTGCTTCAGCAATTGGAGTCGCTCGAACGCCCACACAAGGATCATGACGACCCTTGGTTAACACATCCGTGTTTTCTCGATCAATTGTAATGGTTTTACCAGGAGTGGTAATACTTGCGGTTGGTTTTAAAGCAATCGCGACACGAATCGTTTGACCACTTGAAATACCACCTAAAATTCCACCAGCATGATTTGCAAGGAAACCATCTGTGGTTAATTCATCACGAGTTTCGTGACCAAACTGTCCAGCAACTGCAAAACCATCCCCTATCTCAACACCTTTAACCGCATTGATACTCATCATAGCGTGAGCAATATCCGCATCCAGACGATCAAAAACAGGCTCACCCCAACCCACTGGAACCTTTTCAGCAATAATTTCGAGTTTTGCACCACAACTAGTGCCTTGCTCACGCAATGCTGTGACTAATTGCTCGAAGCGAGGAACTGCATCAACATCACCACAGAAAAATGGATTATTTGGCACTTCAGCCCAATCTAACTTTTCTGCAATTTCATTCCCGATCTGTGTTACATGCCCGCGGATATCAATACCAAATTTTTCTGCCAAATACTTTTTAGCAATCGCACCTGCCGCCACACGCATTGCTGTCTCACGTGCACTTGAGCGACCACCACCACGATAATCACGGAAACCATATTTTTGAGTATAGGTATAATCAGCATGACCAGGACGGAATGTTTGGGCAATATTACCGTAGTCTTTTGATTTTTGATCTGTATTACGAATCAATAAACCAATTGATGTACCCGTAGTTTTGCCTTCAAAAACACCAGAAATAATTTCAACTTGATCAGGCTCTTTACGTTGCGTTGCAAACTTAGAAGTACCCGGCTTGCGTCGATCCAAATCTTTTTGCAAGTCTGCTTCGCAAAGTTCTAGTCCCGGTGGTACGCCATCTACAATTGCCATCAAGCCAGCACCATGTGACTCACCACATGTGGTCACACGGAATAACTGACCAATACTATTTCCTGCCATTTTCATCCCCTTAATTTTGAATAGATTGCTGGAATATATCTTTATAACGGCGGCATTGTTCCGCAGTTAATGCAAAAATACCAGAACCACCTTTTTGGAATGTAAGCCAATGGAAATCAACAGTATTAAAGTTTTGACGCATCGCCCATTCTGAATTACCGACTTCAATGACGATTAAACCATCTTCTGTCAAATAGTCAGCAGCTTGCGCTAACATTTTACGAACCAAATCCAAACCATCTTGACCAGCAGCAAGTGCAAGCTCAGGCTCGTGTAAGAATTCTTCTGGTAAATCTGCCATATCCTCTGCGTCTACATATGGAGGATTACTTACGATTAAATCATATTGATTTTCAGCAGGAATTTTTGCAAACAAATCAGACTCAAGTAATGCGACTTGATATTGCTTATCATGGTGTTCAGCATTAATTGATGCAACTTCTAAAGCTTCTTTGGAAATATCAGTTGCATCGACTTCAGAATCTGGGAATGCATAAGCTAAAGCGATTGCAATACAGCCAGAACCCGTACACATGTCTAAAATACGTTGTGGCGTTTTCGGATTCGTGTTTTCTGGTAAATTATTCAATGCTTCGAGCATTTGACCATTTTCATTTAAACAATATGGTGCAAATCGTTGTTCAATCAATTCAGCAATTGGCGAACGCGGAATCAGTACACGTTCATCTACATAATAAGGTTTATTACAGAAATATGCCAAATTTAATAAATATGAGGTTGGAATACGATCATTGATGCGACGTTCTAATAGACTTAAAAATTCAGCTTTTTCAGTTGGTAGTAATTTTGCATCTAATATTTCTGCATCAGCTTTCCATTCTAGGGAAAGTGTTTGCAAAACAAGTGCAGAGCTTTCCGCAAAATAATCTTCAGTACCTTGACCTAAGTGTGCATCATATTGACGAAGTGCGGTTACACCAAAACGAATAAAATCTCGAATGGTTACTAAATTTTCAGCCGCTTCTTGTAAATGTTCAGGGCTGATTGTAGGTCGCTCCACTTAGGCGTCTCCAAAAGTGCTAATTGCAAAAACGCTTTATTCTAACGGGATTAGCATCTATTTAACAGAAAAAAAACCGCCTCTATACAGAAGCGGTCATTATAAAGTATTCATATGAATTTTTAACGTGACAAATAACGCGTCATATCTTCAATGCCTTTTAGTGTCATTGGGTACATATGATTTTCAAAAATTTCTTTGATCCAGTTAATGGTCTGGGTGTAATGCCAGTAACCTTCCATTTCAGGGTTTAACCAAGCGGTTTTGTCAAAATGCTGACGTAAACGTCTAAGCCATACTTCGCCCGACTCATCATTCATGTATTCAACTGAACCACCTGCCGACTTGAGTTCGTATGGTGCCATACTGGCATCACCGACAACAATTACACGATAGTCGCGACCGTAAGTATGGAACAAATCCCATGTATTCATACGAGTTGAACTACGGCGATGGTTGTCTTTCCAAACATAATCATAGAGACAATTATGGAAATAGAAATATTCTAAGGTTTTGAACTCAGACTTCGCCGCACTAAATAATTTTTCACACTCAGTGATATAGGCATCCATTGAACCACCGACATCAAACAGCATCAGTACCTTGATACGGTTACGGCGCTCAGGCACGAGCTGTACATCCAGAATACCCTGCTTTGCAGTCTCACGGATGGTACCGTCAACATCGAGTTCTTCAGCTGCACCCTGACGGGCAAACTTACGTAATCGGCGTAATGCAATTTGCATCTGACGTGTTCCCAAAACTTGATCATCATCAAGATTTTGGTATTTACGCTGCTCCCATACTTTTACCGCTGAACGTTTACGCCCTGGCCCACCTATTCGGACACCTTCAGAATGATCGCCAAAAGCACCAAAAGGTGAAGTTCCGCCAGTGCCAATCATACGATTGCCACCCTGATGTTTTTTATGCTGTTCACGTAAACGTTCTTCCAACATTTTCATCAGTTCTTCCAAAGAACCTGCTTTTTGTAGCTCAGCACGTTGCTCTGGTGTCAGATGTTTTTCTAAGAGTTCTAGGTCAAACCAGTCTTTAGGTAACTTGTGAACTTGTTTAAGTAGTTCATCTAAATCAAAAGTTTCAATGCCATCAAAATAATCTTTCATGGCACGATCGAATTTATCAAAGAAACGTTCATCTTTGACTAAAACTGTTTTAGCCAACTGATAGAATTCTTCCTGATCTGCAAATACCAGACCTGATGCAACCGCTTGGTTGAGATCAATCAACTCACGAGTTGTAACAGGTACACCATATTTACGTAAGGTGTAAAACAATCGCACAAACATGTGATTACACTCTTAGCGGCGTGACATAAAAGCTAAACGTTCAAGTAATTGTACATCTTGTTCATTTTTAATCAGCGCACCATACAATGGTGGAATTGCTTTAGATTTATCATGATTACGCAATACGTCTTCAGGCATATCATCTGCCATAAGCAAGCTTAACCAGTCAATTAACTCTGACGTTGATGGTGGTTTTTTTAAATTCGTGACTTCACGTAACTTAAAGAATATTTGCAATGCTTCACCGACCAAAGTATTCGAAATATTTGGAAAATGCACTGCAATAATTTCACGCATCGTTGCTTCATCAGGAAATTCAATATAATGAAAGAAGCAGCGACGCAAGAATGCATCTGGTAATTCTTTTTCATTATTCGAAGTAATAATCACAATTGGGCGTTGTGTTGCGGTAATCGTTTCACCAGTCTCGTAAACATAAAACGACATTTTGTCGAGTTCATGCAATAAGTCATTCGGGAACTCGATATCTGCTTTGTCAATTTCATCAATTAACAATACACAACGTTCTTCACTCGTAAATGCTTCCCACAATTTACCCGGTTTAATATAGTTTTTAATGTCATAGACTCGGTCATCACCTAACTGGCTATCACGCAAGCGAGAAACTGCGTCATATTCATACAAACCTTGCTGAGCTTTGGTTGTTGATTTGATATGCCAAGTAATTAGTTTTAGACCTAAACTTTCTGCAACTTGTTCTGCAAGTAATGTTTTACCTGTACCTGGCTCACCTTTCACCAATAATGGTTTTTGTAAAGCACGCGCGGCTTTTACCGCAAGTTTCAGGCTGTCAGTTGCAATATATTGATCTGTACCAGTGAAGTGTTGTGTATCAGCAGACATTTGAAAACCTTATTTTTCTTTAACTTTATGTGAATATCTAAACCGAACGTGCAAGTTTATTTGCACTGTATTTTGACCAGCAGAAGCCGATCAATAATCCTGTACCAATGACAAATAGAATCAAAGATAAATTTGACCAGATTAAGACATGCTCTTTTGTGAGCACACCAAAAATCAAACCAAAAATAGCAGGTGCTAATTCTGAATTGGGACCTTCAGAGATTGTTGGTGTAGCAAGGATTGCAAAAACAATAATCCAAAGAATTCCGCCTATTGGATTCGGCATACGTGACATCAAACGATACCAACACCATAATGCAATCATTGCACCTGTAACATACACAATAATCGCAACATTCTCTTCAGGGAATTGATCCAGTACAGATAGAATGTGAGACCATATTGCAGTTATCGTTTCAAGCACCACGCAAACCCTCTGGTTCTACCGCATTTGGATTAATAAGTCCTTCTGGCGGCATTTGAATAAAAAAGCCTTTGGTCTGTAATGAGTCTAAGACATGCAATACATTTACACGTGCAAGTTTGCGCTCACTGTGCAGCTCCAGATGCATGACAAAAGTAGCTTTTCCAAAAGCTTGTAAGACACTCTCAGGAACAGACTCAAATGGATTTTCTGATTCCTGATCTGCAGAATAATTTGGACGAGCAATATACATATACATTTCGTCTTTTTTGCTTGATCTATAAATATCGCAGTGCATGTTTACTCACAACTCGTATCAATCTTAGAGACTATTGGTCATTTTTATTCCAACAGACTTTAAACAGCATACATGAAAAAAAAACTAGGTACATTAACGAATGTTAACGCAACAGTCGTCTTTCACAGCTGAACTATTTTACCTAGCTAACTTCATTTGCGCCGCCAAATATTCAATATCTTGTCGCAGTAATGCCACCAATGGCTTGGTCAAGATATCGTAGCGCCAGCCTAACAAATAACTCGGCAATTCTTGCTCTTCTAAATGGAATACAACAAATTCATAAATTGCATTCAGCCATTTCTTACGTAGTAAAACTTCTTTAGGAATGCCAGTTTCAAACACGACTCCATCGATTAAAGCATCAATTTGAGGCGCAACTTCTTTAGAATTATTCTTCACTGGTCTTGCCATTCTTAATGGCCATTCATCTTCAGGTGGTAAAAACTTTAATAAATCTAATATGGTTTTGCCATGTTCACGTACAATGTTTGGGCGAATATCTTTAACTTGGGCAAGTTGGAAATTATTACGTGGATTTTTTTCCACTAAATCTAGCATTGTTGTATTTTTGAGAACAAAACTACGTGGTTGATTCATGGCTTTGGTAATTTGCTCACGCCAAATACTGAGCTGCTGTAATTGCATTAACTCACGACGTGAATGGCGATAATTACCAATATCGGTATATAGCTCTGTCAATGGAGTTTCTATCGCAATTTCTTTCGTTAAATTCTGACAATCTTCCAAAACATATTGATAAAGCCCTTTACGCTGTAAATCATGTTTTAATGTATCAGCGAGCTTTGTCAAATATAAGACATCATTTGCGGCATAATTAAT
Organism: Acinetobacter sp. WCHA39; assembly: GCF_002165385.1. Taxonomy (NCBI): domain Bacteria; kingdom Pseudomonadati; phylum Pseudomonadota; class Gammaproteobacteria; order Moraxellales; family Moraxellaceae; genus Acinetobacter; species Acinetobacter sp. WCHA39. The sequence continues at coordinate 8,303 of NZ_NHRP01000004.1, read as the reverse complement.
TTGCTCTTGGCTTAAAGGACGTGCCAACCAATCTGAGCGAGTTTGATTCTTATCAATATCAATATTTAGGCAGGTTTTTAATGCATTTTGATAGCTTACCTGAAGCCCATGACCAAGAAATGCCATTGCGATCTGCGTATCAAATACATTTTTTAATGGTTTTTGATCTGCATAATGATAAATTAAATCAATATCTTCGCCACAAGCATGAAAGATATTCTGCTGTGCAGTAAAAACCTTCTGCCAAAACTGCTCTAAATCAAGTGCTACTCCATCTAGTAAAGCAATTTGACCATTACAATTAATCTGGCATACCCCAAGTTTTGGATATAAGGTATCAACCTTAATAAACTCAGTATCAAGTGCGTAGGTAGAACATTGTTCCATTTGACTGAGGAGAACAGCAAGGTCTTTTTGCTGTTGAATGAACTGAAACATATTTGCTCAAGTAAAATAATAAAAACAATAGCAATACGACTGTAAAAATACAGTTTTTGCTGAAACGAAACTAAATTAAATCTACAAAGAAAAATTTAATCACTATTCCACATGAAAAACATGAAATTACTCCTATTCTATTCATCAAAAACGAAAATCCTTTTCGTTTGCTTATACTGCCATAAATTAAAGCAAATATACCTAAAATAATGTTAGACAAAATGTAAAAGTGAATTGTTTGTTTAAATTAATAGCATGAATTTACAATAAATATAAAATTATTTCATCTTCATACGATTATGTACCGCTTGACTTAACGTATGACTATCGACATATTCTAATTCACCACCTTGTGGCACGCCTTGTGCGATTCTGGTCATGTGAATTGGCAAATGTTTCGTTGCTTCAACTAAGTAATGTGCTGTCGCTTGACCTTCCACGGTGGCATTAGTTGCTAAAATTACTTCTTCAATCTGTCCTTGGCTTAATCGTTGAATCAAATATGGAATACCAATTTCTTCAGGACCTATTCCATCCAATGGAGACAAATGACCACCAAGTACATGATATTTTCCTCTAAAGCTTCCACTTTGTTCGATTGCCATGACATCAGCGGGTGACTCAACCACACAAAGCAATTGCTCATCTCTTTCTGCAGACGCACAAATATCACAAATTTCATTTTCAGTTAATGAATGACAAATATGGCATTCGTGAATATGGCTCGAAGCCTCATGTAATGCATAAGATAATGCAAAAGCACCTTCACGATTTTTCATCAACAAATGTAATGCCATCCGTTGTGCAGATTTTGGACCAACGCTTGGTAAAATACGCAATGCTTGAACTAGCTGTTCAAATCGTTCACTAAACACAGATCAACTCTATTATTTATAAAAAAGGTTCTCTAAGCCTCACCAAAAGACTTAGAGACTTTTGGCTTAAAATAAACCAGATAAACCTGGTGGTAAGCCCATACCTGAATTCGCACCTTGAAGTTTTTCTTCAGAAATAGCTTCGGCTTGACGTGCTGCATCATTCATCGCAGCAGCAATCAGATCTTCAATCATATCAGCTTCATCTTGTAATAAGTCTGGGCTAATTTCGATACGCTTAACGACATTACGGCAAGTCATAGTTACTTTAACCAAACCACCGCCCGCCTCAGCGTGAACTTCTGTTTTTGCAAGCTCTTCTTTGGCTTTTTTAATATTGGATTCCATATCCTTTTGCATGCGCTGAGCTTGCTGCATGAGCATATTAATGTTCATAAGTTTCTCTCGTTAAATTAAATCTAAACCGCGTGATAAGTCGCGAATAATATCATTAATATCTTCTAAACCAACAGAAACACGAATTAAGCCTTCTTCAATTCCTGCAGCCTGTTTGGCTTCAGGCGACATTCTACCATGTGAGGTGGTTGCTGGATGGGTAATTGTTGACTTAATATCGCCTAAATTACTGGTAATCGATAAGAAGCGCGTATTATCAATAACCGTCCACGCACCTTCACGTTCGCCTCTTACGACAAAAGATACAACACCGCCAAAACCTTTTTGCTGTTTTTTGGCTAATTCATGCCCAGGATGGTCAGGCAAACCTGCGTAATACACTTTTTCAACCTTTTCATGTTGGTGTAACCACTCCGCAAGTATTTGTGCATTTTCACAGTGCGCTTTCATACGGATACTGAGCGTTTCCAAGCCCTTGAGGAAAATCCATGCATTGAATGGACTCATTGAATTACCAAGGGTACGCACAACGCCATTAATTTCTTCAACCAAATCGTTCTTACCGACTACAGCACCACCCAAAGCCCGTCCCTGACCATCAATATATTTTGTTGCTGAATAAAGAACCAAATCGGCACCAAACTTAATCGGTTGTTGCAATACTGGTGTACAAAAACAGTTATCTACAGCAAATAATGCGCCATTGGCATGGGCAATATCTGCAATTGCTTGCATATCACCAACCTGTGCCAAAGGATTCGAGGGTGTTTCAATAAAGAGAATACGTGTATTTGGACGAATCGCTTGTTTCCAGCCTTCAAGATCATCCAAATCGACAAAAGTCACTTCTACAGCAAATTTAGCAACATATTTTTCAAATAAAGCAATGATTGAACCAAATACTGCGCGAGAACAAATCACATGATCGCCAGCTTTTAAATATGCCATACACATCGCATGTACAGCAGCCATACCAGAACTGGTCGCAACTGCACGCTCTGCACCATCTAATATTGCTAAACGTTTTTCAAAAGCTTGCACTGTTGGATTGGTATAACGTGAGTATGTATTTCCTGCGATTTGCCCAGAAAATTTTGCAGCAGCATCTGCGGCACTTTCGCAAACAAACGAAGATGTTAAAAAGATAGGTTCACTATGTTCCCCTTCAAAGGTACGATCATGCCCTGTGCGAATAGCCAGTGTTTCAAGTTGGTATTCTAAATCATCGCTTGGATTCATCGTTTTGTATGCCTTATGATCAGGTGTTTAAATATGCCAACATTTTGAGCGCCTAACGTATTTAAGGTCAAGGCATAAGATGAAATTATCGCTTAGACTTCGTGCAATCTTGACTCATGATGAGACTTTCAAAGATGAAATCACTTGTAGAACAGCAAAAAATAAATTTTAAACATCTGGCTATGCGTGTCTTCGATGCAGATAGGCTTGTATTGTCACAATCGACAGCTTATCAAGTGATTGCTAAATTTAAACAAACTCGTGTTCGTTTTTATGCTTCTGAGAACAAACGTTACAAAGAGCCATTGGTATTTACAGCTCCTCTTGCCATCAACATGGATATTTATGATCTATATCCATACCGCTCTTTGATTAAACATTTTCAAGAAAGTGGTTTTGATGTTTATCTAATTGACTGGGGTAAGTTGACTTACAAAAACTACCAAGTGAATTTCTTATCTTTTATCGATAAATTTATTCCACGTTGTATTGAGGCGATTCAAAAGCATTCTAAATCTGAAAAAATTTCTTTGCATGGTTGGAGTATGGCTGGAATTTTTGTCACACTTTACACTGCTCGACACAAGCCAAATGCGGTTAAAAATTTAATTGTTTTAGGTAGCCCGATTGATAGTTATGCATCGGGTTATATCGGAAAATTATATAAAACACTCGCATATATTACGACGCGTAACCCAACCATCAAAGATTATATCTATAACCGTTTACCTAAGTTGATGATTCATTCACCTGGTTTTTTAAACTCATTAGGTTTTAAATTGTTAGATCCTAAGGGTTGGATTGATGGCAATATTCAATTGCTCAAAAATCTTGATAACCTCAAACTGGTACAAGAAGACGCCACACTCAGCCATTTCTTAAATAATATGATTGATTACCCTGGGGGGATCAACCAAGACATGTTGTTTAATGTTTGGATGCAAAATCCATTAAAAAATGGTGCAATCACATTAAAGAATAAAACCATTGAGCTTAAAAACATTGAATGTTCATTGTTAGTTGGTGCAGGTAAAAGTGATCAACTTGTTACTTCTGAGGCAGCTTTTCCTTTAACACAGTTGACAAATAGTCAAGATGTCACGTTTACTCTGATACCTGGCGGACACTTAGGTTTAATGTCTAGTCAAAACAGTTCAATTGAGTTCTGGCCAACACTGACAACTTGGTTATCAGAACGTTCAACTCCAATAAAAAGGTAAACTATGACTCAATCTGTTGCATTCATCGGTTTAGGTGCTATGGGCTATCGCATGGCTGCGCATTTACCCAAGTATTTCGAAAAAGTTTACGTTTGGAATCGTAACTTTGATAAAGCTAAGCAACATGCAACAGAATTTGGCACTTTGGCGGTTGAACTTGCTGAAGCGGTTCAGGCAGATGTTATCTTTTCTTGCTTGCCGACCAGTGATGACGTTGAAACATTAATTGATGGTGTGAATGTTAAATCAGGTGCAATCTGGATTGATTGCACCAGTGGTGTTCCTGAGGCAGCGCGCCGTCTAGCAGAACGATTGAAAACAAAAAATATTGATTTTCTCGATGCGCCTGTCAGCGGACAAACCATTGGTGCAGAAAATGCAACACTTACGGTTATGGTGGGTGGCAACATTAATGCTTTTGAACGTGCTTATCCTGCGATGGCAGCAGTCGGAAAGATCATTCAACACGTAGGTGATTCGGGTGCAGGATTTGCCGTTAAAGCAATTAATAACATGTTACTGGCAGTCAATTTATGGTCAGTTGCCGAGGGATTTAGTACACTCAAAGCGCATGGTGTAAACCTAGATGCGGCACTCAATTGTATTAATGCTTCCAGTGGCAAAAGTCTCGTGACGGAAAATATCTTCCCTCAACGTGTGTTGAGTCGTGAATTTCCATGCACCTTTGCCTTGCCCTTATTGGCAAAAGATACAGGGATTGCCCTAGACTTAGTACATGATGCAAAGCTTCCAGCGCCTATACTTGCCTTAACCCAAAGCTTGATTCAGGCTGCAAGTTTAACTGCCGAACCCAATAGCGACTTTTCTTCTGCTGTCAAAATGTATGAAGAGTGGACAAAAATTATACTAAAGTAAAAAGCTCAAGGTATAGGTGAATTGGAATGGGAGAACAGGTTGTTATATTATAGTAGCCCTATTCTCCTATCTTAATCTAATTTTAGTTAGCGATTTTTCCAAAATAACACTTCTAATTTAAATTCTGATTTCACTAGAAATGCACACATAAACAATGATATACCAATTACAATAATCATGTTGTCTTTAAATGTAATCCCAAAACCGAATATTATGATGGATACGACAAGAATTGCATAAAAAGCAATTGCAGCAACTTTTTCATTCAATCTCACAGCCACCCCCAAAAAAGAAGAATCATTCTCGACAATTGCAATAAGCATACAATAGTCTATTTAAATTTATATGACATTTTAGAAATTCTTTGGATGATTTTTGCCGTTATTAGATTCTATTTTAAAACACTGATTCTTTGTACGATAGGTATTTTCTCTGACTTATGAAAAAGTAAGATTAAAATCTCTATAATTAGTTGTTTTAATGACTTTTAATATAAGCTATTGATATATAAATTATTTATGCGTTGTGTGAATGATTTATGGATAAAAATTACACTCCAATAATACAGTTTCATTGAAATTTCATTGATAAACCGTATATTAGTAGTTGAACTTAAGTCAAATCGTGAAAATAGACATATTTTCTTAATTTATTTGAGTTCATGCCTTTTAACTAGAGGAATACCTCATGAATAAGTTTGCGGTTGCAGTTTTTGCTGGATTGGTAAGCCTTACAGGTTTTAACCTTCAAGCAGCTACACCAGAACAAGAATGTAAAAAGTTGCAAGATGACTATAATCTCATCTATGCATCTAAAGGATTTTGTTTTAAAGATGCAGATGCCAAGGCTAAATATGGTAATGAAAACTGCCATACAACAAAGCCTAAATTTTCTGACAGAGAGCAACAACGCTTAGATGAAATTAAAGAGCGTCAAAAAGAATTAAATTGCAAATAAAAGCGTTATTTTTAAGTCTTAGCAGTTTATTTTCTATTTTTGTCTGAAGAGCAAAACTTCTCATCTTATTATATTAAAGGACTAATCATGGCGTACGATGACCAAAATATTTTTGCAAGAATCTTAAGAGGCGAACTACCTGCAATCAAAATCTATGAAGATGATCAGGTGCTTGCATTTATGGATATTATGCCTCAAGCAGATGGTCATGCTTTAGTTATTCCTAAAACACCTGCTGTTACTTTGATGGATTTACCTGCTGATGCAGCAGCCTATACGATTCAAATTGTTCAAAAGATAGCTAAAGCAATTGAAACCGCTTTAGATGCTAAAGGGATCGTACTAATGCAACTTTCAGGAGTTGCTGCTGGGCAAACAGTTCCACATGTGCACTTCCATTTGATTCCTAGCTCAGTTCATGAACTTGGTCGTCATGCAGCACAAATGGGTGATCAGGAAAAGATTAAAACCTTTGCTGAAAAGATTAAAGCAGTGCTGTAAGTAAAAAAGTATCTATACGATGGGGCTTTTCGCCCCATTTTTATTTATTAAATATATAAAAATCAATAACAAATATAATTATTACTAAATATGAATCGTCATCAAACTGTCATTTTTCTTTCACTTATCTGTCACAAAGTTTACCGATACTGCATACAAGTCAGTGAGCTGTGTAACTTTATGTACACAAGCAAGCTTATAACAGTAACTAAGGCATCAGCCATTTACAAAAAGTGTTTGGAGAAATCTCAATGAAAAAATTGCTTCTTGCTGCTACTGTAGCAACTTTAGCCATGAATGCAGCGCAAGCAGCACCTACATTGTATGGTAAGCTCAATGTGACTTTAGATCAAATCGACAAGAATGGCTTTAAAGATGAAAGCGTAACAAAAATTAACTCAAATGCTTCTCGTCTTGGTGTGAAAGGCGAAGAAAAGTTAACGAATACCCTTTCAGCTGTTTACTTAGCAGAATGGCAATTAAATGCTGACAGTGAAGATAAAGATGGTAAGGAATTAACACAACGTAATCGTTTTATTGGCCTTAAATCTGATGGTGTTGCAACATTAAAAATTGGTAAATTTGATTCTTACTTTAAAACAGCTGCTGGTAATAACCAAGATATTTTCAATGACCACAATGATCTTGATATGACAGCTGTATTAGCAGGTGAAGATCGTCTTAACAATGTTATTGGTTTTGAAACTGATAAAAAATTATTGGCTGGTTTAGCATTTAACATTATGTTCCAACAAGGTGAACAGAATGAAACTACTAAGGATAAAAACGGTCAAACAATACCTCTAGATAACTCTGCAAGTGGTCAAAAAGGTAGTCGTAATGGATTTGGTGATGGTGTTTCAACGTCTCTAACTTACGAAAATAAAGATATTGGTTTAAATGCAGCTGTTGCAGGTAACTTTGCAGTTGCATCAAAGTATAATGCTTATGGCTTATCTGGTGTATATACAGATGCAGTACGTGTAACTGGCTCACTTGATTTATCTCAAGTAGGTGCTGAAGGTTTAGTATTCGGCGGTTTATGGCAAACTGCGAAACCTACAGATGATACACTTGTAGGATACAAAGGCTTAAAAGAAAACGCTTTCGGTGTAACTGCTGCATATATCATTCCTTCTACACCAGTGAAGTTAAAAGCAGAATATATCTCTGCAAAAACAGAAGTTGATAGTCTTGAAGATCGTAAAAATGATTTATACGGTGTAGGTGCTGATTACAATATCAATAAACAAGCTCGTTTTTACGGTGTTGTTGCTCAACAAAAAATTGACTGGCAGAAAGACAATAACAAGAAAACTGTTATTGGTTTAGGTATGGAATATAACTTCTAATCAGAAGTTTATTTCAAGTGTTAAATAAAAGGGCGTTTCGCCCTTTTATTTTTATATGCTTATCTTTTTAAAAAACCACTCACCAAATTCAATACTTGTTGAATATCTTGATTTGCTTCTTGGGGATTGGTATTACTTCCTTGCGGAGTCAAAGAATCAATCACTTGAGGTAATACAGACGCAATCGCACTGTAAATTTCTTGCTTTGGCGCTTGTGCTTGTTGAGCAACCTGTTCGATATCTTGATCATCAAATAAGCTTTGAATATTTTGGGTTGGAACATCTTGAGCATTTATTTGTTGAGGATCGACCCAACTCTTTACCTGATTGCTTTGTACACGACAAATTTCATAGGGCCCTTGTCCTATCAGGCTTTTTCTTCCTTAAAATTGCGAGCACTTTCTTAAATTCTTCTTTTTTTCCAAAACCAATCAAACGTAGAATAGCCATTTGAACATAGTCCAAACCGTAGCGAAATAAACTTACTG
>NZ_NHRP01000049.1:0-16606 GCF_002165385.1 Acinetobacter sp. WCHA39 | reverse complement strand
TAATACGAGATCAAAGGGGTCAATTTTACTTTGCCATTTGTAAGGTAAAAGGGGTCAATTTTAGAATGCCGTTGACAGCATATTCTGGTAAGTAAAAATAGGCGCGATACTGATTACAGCATCTGTGAGATCATCCAAGTCGCTAGGCTTATTAACATAGTAGTATTTGCCACTTCCCCAGTAATCATCTTTTTGTCTTTCTCTGGATGATGTCACTTTATAAAAACTTCGAGCAACGGTATCTGCACTTAGGTTAGGGAGTACAACTTGCTTAAAGTTCTTAGGTTCAAGCTTGGATGTATCATAGTATTTAATGGCTGTTGTAGCTGTTTGTACTGATGGCGTTTGAACAGCATTGAGCTGCTGTGCTTTAGCCTGCAATACATTGTATAACTTGACCGCTTCAGGTTGTCCCTGCCGTGCAGCACTTTGCAACAAGGTAACGCCCTTTTTTGCATCCTGTGGTACACCATCCCCATTAAGATACATGACTGCTAATGCGTACTGTGAAGGAGCAAAACCATTCACTGCTGCCTTGGAAAACCATTCAGCCGCTTTTTTATGATCTACAGGTAGACCTTTCTTTCCTAAGTAGTAAAGCATTCCCATATTATGGTGACTTTGATTATTATCTCCTTTGGTCACGACTTGTGACAGTACATAGTTCAGTCCTGCCGACAGGTTCACTTTCTTGGTTTCAGCAAATACCGTTGAACTAGCAGCTATAATACTGGTGGCTACAACAAGGTTAAGCATTAATTTATTCATCTAATTCTTATCCTTATTTATCATCTACTTTAAACCAGTATGAATATTCTTTAGGTTGACCATTCACTAAGACATTACTGAGTTTGACATCATAAATGATATTGTTTTTTAAACCATCGAAGTAGAACTGGATATTATTTGGAATCCCCATACCAAGATTGTCATAGCTAATATCTCTAATTTTTTGCTCACCACCACCTCGCTCTGTTACCACCAGTTTTGCTTTGGAATAATCTACATTTTGATTCGCCCAATAGTCATTTTGATCAATGAGGATAGAAACAGAAAGTATTGCTCCTTTCATAAAGTATTTCGAAGGATAGTTGTGATATGGATAAGCAATCACACCAAGTTTTGCAGTGGTTGGATTCTTCTGGAAATAAATTGTTTTATGAGAAGTCCCAACCACATAAGGAAATTGAGTATCTTTAATTGATGGTGCATTGACTGAACCATAAGCAGACTTTTCCATAAATGGATTAATGATCCACCTACGATGACCAACATTATTTGCTACAACATTCAATTTATCATGTGTCATATTTCTAACACTTTCGGCAGGCGAATAATCATACATGATTGATCTCACACCCATTTCAAGATTACTGGTGCTTGCACCAACAGCACCAATATCAGAGTAGCAGTCTGTGTTAGGTTCTGGATAATGGGTCAAGATATTGTTTGCAGCAAGAATAAGAGCGGTCTGCATCATCTCATCTTCATGGGCATAGTCGTATGTAATACTTGGTAGTCCATGCAAAGCACGAACTGTATTCATTTCAGTTAAAAATTCATTTCTAAACTTTGTACTGAGCTTGCCTGCATAACAGTTGTTTATATCTGGGGTTTCGCTCATGGATGAGGCTTTAAAGACATCAAAACTGATGGTCTTACTCTCTGCTGCCAGTGTTTTAGCATCCCCCTCTTGAGTAAGTTTAAGGGTACATAACCCTGCACCAATCCCTTTGAGTTCCCCCTGACTATAGGTACAGGTTGATGAAGAAAGGCTGCTAATCGTGACAGGTAGTTTGGCACTGGATTCCGTATCCAGTGAATACACACTCTCCGTCAGGATATATTTGATTTTTAGTGGGGTAATGGTTTGCTTGAGCTTATTCACGCACACATTATTTTCTAGATATTGCTCAGCCGCACAACTCACATTGACGGTCATGCTGCTATTCAGTGCTAGAACTTTTGCCGTCCCTGCCTGTGTCAATACCAGATTACACTGACCGACTTTATGCGCTTTAAGTTCACCGCCACTTACACTACAGATGTTGGGTGTGTTACTGCTAAACGTTACTACTAGACCTTGATCTGTTTGCAGCGATAATGGATAGCGTTGACCTTGAATCAGCATACTGAATGGTAGTGACTGAATATTCTGCACTACCTTGTTTTTACATACACCCTCTTCCAGATATTGGCTTTCAACACAGGTCACGGGCTTAGGGATTGGATTGCCATTATCTGGATTATCCGTTCCACCGCCATTGGATGAACTTGAATCTCCACCCGAACCACCACCACACCCGACCATTGCTGTACTGATTGCCATCATTAGAACTGATGGCATGAACGATTTTGAAATCATCATGATTGACTGCCTTAAATTTTTATATTGTTGTTATTGATAATGATCAGCCGATAATAATTGACGGATTTCACTGGCCATTTGTGGACTACGCCAAGGAAATAGGACTTTTAGGCTGTAATTCGGTTTGAATGGATCTCGTGTACCGATATTGACTTGAAACTCTCGTTTCATCGGTGTGCGATGAACCTGTTGATTGACATGCGTTCCCATCATTGGATTGCTGATCACAGTGGTCGTGGTTCTAAAATTATCTTCGACTAAGTTGTAGTGTCCGACGGAGGTGATGTAATCAAAGGGATATTTCACGAGACGTTGATCAGGCTGATCAAACAGGATAATGGTTTTATCTTGGCTATTAATCCAAACACCACGGTTTTGGTAGTTAAAAGTTTCTCCTTGACGCTTGAGTTGTTCAGTCATCCCGTCAAAGTAGGTATTTCCATATTCATAAAGGTAGTAAAGGATCACAAACCAGAACAGGTCAAAGCCAAAGAAGATGTAACCGAAAGCACCAAAAGAGAAGATTTTGGCAACGATGAGAAAGATCACGATGGGTAAGACCACACATTTTATAAAGAGCTTAGATTTTTGTGGACGGTGTTCAATGGGTATGATTTTGGGTTTGCTTAATTCAGTCATGGTTGTTTCCCGCATGTTCAATGCAATGCACAATCACCAGCAGATATAAAAAGGTTTATTTTTTATAGGCGTGACTTAGCCATCCACCGTTGGATTGTTTTTGTAAAAATATTGTTTGAATACAGACGAATAATAAAAAATTAGCCGTATCGCCCCCGTTGCAAAGCACAACAAGGTTGAACATGGGGTGAAACACAAATTAGAAAAGATTGGTACAGCATGAGAAGCTCCTAGATGTTTATAGAAGTTCTACCAATTACTGCTAAATAATGGTGGCAGAACGAAAAGGGGTTAGCAGACTGATCATCTAGGAATCAGCACACCCGAAGGTGTCCCCCTTCCGTCCTACCATAGAAAAAAAGGGGGACGAGAGGATTCCCACACTCAATTTATATCCAAAAATATAAACGTCATGTGCTAGATGAATTCGGTCTGCTAAAACCGACTGGCAATGTAGGCCAGCGAGCCCATATTAATTTTATCCAAGAATTTAGTCAATTTCACCATGCGATAAAATTCACATTATCCTTTGGAAAGAATCGAGTTAAGTGGTTGATTTTTCCCATAGGCTCAAATTGAACCCATCGATTTTGCTTATTTTGATTTTATGGATAAGTCTAAAATGTTTATAAGAATAATTATTAGGCTGACATATCCGTCAGCAGATATTTTTAATAAACAGTTTTTCAGCCGTCAAAAATTTAAAATATCTCCAGCAGAATCAATCAATTATTTAATGTTAAGATATGTAAAATAACCAATTTGATAGTTGACACGTTAAGGTATACCCAGCTAACCTAGTATTACACAGCAAAATCTGTGTTCAGGCGTGAGAACCTGATACAATCTAGGTGCAAATCAATGTCGCACTAGCGGCTATTTTTTTGTCTACTGTTTAGTAGTCGTTATGGCAGCTTGCAGGGCAACCGTAAGGTTGGCTGATCCTAGATTCAGTATTCTCACCCCTGTCTTGCTGCCACCATTACCGTGAGAAGTAATGATGGTAAGTGTTAAAACTTATCTAGGAATACTGCTATGAACGCAATTCTTCATGGTGCAAACTCTTGCACACCTAAACAACAAGCTGGTCAACTTATCGTTGAACTTGGCAAAACAATTTCAAATCCTCAACGTCAAACACTCGCCAATCTTTATATTGCTGTTGACACCGCAAATTCCTTACTCAAAGAACTTGAACAAGCACATCAAATCATTCGTCAATGCATGCATGAAATGACTGATGAGCAAATTCTTGAAGTTGCAAAGCTCAATCAAAATAACAATCTCTCCTCTTTATGGGCATTTCGTACACATCAACGTCACAAGATGATTGAACGTGCACAGCGTGTATTGGGAATCCGTTCTATTTAGGTCACTTAATTAATTATGTATTTTTAGCTTGCTACTGTGCACTGTATTAATCGACTGCATTATTATCGAATAAGCAGAAATAATGCTGAATGCAATCAGTGACAGCAGCAATGCTAAAGATAATAGACTTGTGAATATTAAAAGTGATTGTTTAAAACTCAGCACCAAAATCATTTGGTTTTTGTTGTTTAGCTTCAACTTGTGGTTGATGTTGAATGTTATATTGCTGCCCCAGCATGGTAGCAATTAAACTCATCATCAACCTGACAATTTCTTCAACGAGTTTTGCAAGTTGCAATATTGTTGCTGTAAGCTCTGCTGAATGCTCTCGATCGAATTGGCATTGCTGTTGCATTGTTGCTGCATGCTCTTGATCTGCATCTGCTTGTTCTCTAAGTCGACGCATATTTTGTTTAAATTGCTCATACTCTGAATACAATTCAACATCATCTCGTTTAAGTCTTTGATTTGTTTTTGCTGTTGCAATTGCAACTGTTTCAAATTCGACTCTTGCTTCTCCAGCACGTCGAAGCGCTTGATCCAATTTGTCGTTAAGTGCTCTAGTCTGCTGATCTGTGTAGCGAATGACATGCTCTGTTCTTGAAGTTGCTGCTCTTTCTGATGCTGTAACTGCTGCTGTTGTTCTAACTGTTCTAATTTTTCCTGCCTCGATTGTAACTCTTTGATCATCAATCCAATATTCTGAAATAAACTGATCTCGGTGTGGCTCAATTCTGACGGATTGCTGAAGCCTAAGATTTTCAAGATCTTGTTCATGTCGTCTCTGTTGCTCTGCTCGTAATGCTCGATCACGCTGAGCCTTTTTTTCATCTTCTCGACGTTTTCTTGCAAGTCTTGCATAGTACTCAGCGATGATGGCATCAAAGCTAAACTCATTTGTTCGAGTAAATCCAAAATCATCTGCTGTGTATCGCTGCCGTTGTGATGTTGAATAATCGTATGTTGCTGTTCTTTCATAACTTACTTCTCCACGAAACAAGGAAATGTCAGATGAATATTCGGTTCTGTCGGATGGACTTTCTTTTTGCTCAAATTCAGGGTATTGCAATCGATCCATTTCGAGGAGGTGATCGCTCGGTATCGAGTGCCGTCTTCGTCCGTCAAGATTTCGGTCTCGTTTTTGGTTAAGATCGGCTGTGTGAGATAGTAGTTGGAGGGCAATATTACTAAAATATTCAGTAACCCCATTCCAAGCAACATCAAAATAAATGTTTTCAGAATTAATTTCGGGTTGTAAGTGATCGACTGAGTTAATGCTTGAGCTACTTGCTGCTGCAACTGATTCTTCTGATCTTCTAATAACAGTGTGATACTTTGGGTATTGTCCTGAATTTGGGCTTTGATCAGATTCTGATTGTCTTTGATCGTATGTTGCAATTGGGCTTTGCTCTGCTGAAGATGCTTTTGCATGATCTGATCGATTTCGTTGAGATGTGAAGAAAGCGTCATTTGAATATTGCTGATATTCTGCTTCAACTCTGCTCGATATGATTTCAATCCTCTGATTAAAATCTGAGTCTCGTTTTTCTGATGTTGTAGCAGATGCATAACGTTGTCTGTTGTAAGCTGCTCTTGCCTGTCTAGCTCCTTGCAAAGTTTTTTCTGCTCTATCTCGAAGTTCTGCGCAAGGCATTCGAGTATTTTTTGAAATCTGATTAACTGTTCGCTGCTCATCGTTTCCACGTTCGCTATCTGCTTTTCGAACTTGCTCAAAAGCTTTGATACGTTCTCGAAATGGTTTTGAGCATTTTCTGATGTCAAATTGTCTTTCATATATTTCTCCTTGAAAATAAATAGGTTTTTTCCCGAAAGTTGGAATTAAGCTAAACTGATTTTCTCGAATTTTGGCAACTTCGCTAGCAAGTTTGTTTGTGAGTACAAATTGCATAAAGTCATCACGGTTATGTACTAAAATTTCAGAGAAGAGAAATTCATTTTGATTTGTTTCTAATTGTTTTAACGAAATGGACAAGAGTCCAACATATAAATTTTCAATGAATGTTTTATAGTTTCCTCTATTCTTTTCAACTTTTTTCAGCGCAGATTGTAAATACAGCTCATAGCCTTTTTTTGTAAATCTTGCACGGTCAGGATCCTTCGGATCTGCCCACCCATATTCGGAATTAAGCTTGTCTTGCAAAGTATGAAAATGCTTTTGAAACAAACCTGGAGGGGCTATATTCATTGCTTTTCCTGACCTGAGTTCAAGCCGAGGAACAAGTATATGAACATGTTTTGAACCGTTTGGTTCCTGATGCAGAACAGCCGTCATATGATATTGGTCAGGTTCAAGACCGCTGAAAGCCAATGCTTCGAACTGTTTTAAGACATCTTTTATTTCAACATCGGTCGGTTGATCTTCCTCAGTAAATGCAATGACGGCAGACGTGTATTTATGTTTAAAAGGAGAGCTGTCTGCAATTTTTGCAAAGAGATGTGGATCACCACAGAGCACTTCGACATGCGGACGGACAATATTCATGTGATCTTTTTCATCGAGCACATAACTTGCTGCACGTGCTGCACTGCCCGTTCCATGCCTCAACATCTTAATCAACATGCCCCGCTCTCCCGTTTAAAATAAAAAAGGAAATAAAATTAAATTTCTATATGGTCATCAGAAAGATCAGCGTCTGAAACTGATTCAAGTTCACCGTCTCCAACGACTTGCATTTGTCGCAATAAATCGGCGAGATATTTCTGTTCAATATGCTGGTGTCGGCGCTGAACTGTCTTATCAGAACGATGCAGTGACGGAGGACAAGGAAGCGGATAAAGCTGATAGATTTTTTTTAAATAGTCTTCGACAAGTAGGTAAGTTCGAAGTAAGTCGACTGGTTTTCCGATTTTGTTGCTAATGTGAATTGCACGGGTAATCTGATTGAGATTATTGCCAATTTTTGCAAGTTGGAATGCAATGCTTTCGCTATCTTCTTGCGTCCTGTGATTTGAATCTTTTTTCTTCGCTACAACATGCGATTCACGAATTGAAGATCGATCAACATTCAAATTATTTTGAATATAACAACTCACGCTAAATCGAATAAAATCACTCACAGTTTTATTTAATAGACTTGCTGAATCTCTAATTATCTCTAATTCATCATCATTTAAACGCAATTCAAGTCGACTTACTCTTCTTGATTTTTTAATAACATTAGCAACAACCATAATACACCTAAAAACCGTCAATCTATTTTTAAGCTATAATAAATTTTAAAATAATAAAAGTGTTTTTTGATAGGAATTTTAAAATAATTTATATGTAGAATAAATAGTTACTCTAAAAATTCAAAACAAACACATTATTAAAAGTAGCGGTTTGGCTGCAAGCCAACCAGATTCCGTTCGTATACAATTACAACTTTTGTTGTTATTGTGTACGGACAGGGTACTCTGGCTCGACCGATTATTTTCATATTTTATGTACTTTGGACTATTAAGTGATATATTAAATATCACAAAGACTAAACACGTTCTAATTTTCAAATAAAAATAAGATCATGATCTATAGAAGATATACACCAAGAGGAATTTTAAATTTATTTTATAATTAAAACATATGCTTAACTAAAAACAACATCTAAGTTTAAAGTTTATTCTCTTAAATTAAATTAGATTAAATATTTAATCTAATTATTAAATAAATAATAGTTCTCATAAGAAAAATATTAAAATGATCAACATCAAAAACTAATAAACCCCAACTAAAACAAAAAAGGAATTAAGAAATAAAAACCTAACCACAAAAAAACAAAAGTAGTAAACCGAAGAACGTACTAAAGATTAATTACTGTTATAATAGATAAAAATTAATTAAAAAAATAAACCTATTTCTTGATCTTTTATACACAAATCATTTTTACACAAATAAAACATGTTAGCTTTAAATGTATAGAAACTTGTTTTACTCTTCAGATCCTAATTAACAACATGAGGATTTTAAGACAACAGGCTTTCTTCAACTGCATTAAAAACTGAAGAGGTCAAAATGATAAAAAATCTTTATCTAATAAAATTAATTATTAGATATAAAAAACTGGAGCAAGACTTTCAAATAAAAATGCGGAGGTTCAACAATGAGTAAATATTTTGAACTGCTGGATTGGGTCACCGCAGAAAAGTTTTGTGAATTGACGGGTGAACAGATCACGAACCTAAAGAATCTTAGGCCTCACTGGGAGGAAGGAAAAGTCTGGGTGAAAGTGTCTGATCGAAAAATTCTATATAGTTTGAAAGGTTATAACGCATGGGTCGAACAAGCAGCTCAGGTCTACCAAAAGGCACAAGAGCAAGATCGGGAAAAATACAGATTAACTTTAAATGGAACGACAAGCGCGAGTGGTTCACCCTCGACCTCATCGATACCCCAGCCAACTTCATTAAGGCGGCTAAGATTAGAGAAGATTTTGTAAACAAGGCTAAATACGGGATATTAAAAATCGAGGATATCGAAGCTGTCACCGCCAAACCCATCAAAAAAGCTGACGCTGCGCAAAAAACATTGCCAGCGTCAAATGCTCCGACATTTGCTCACTATGCCCAAGAATACCTTTATAACCTTTCAGATCATAAGCTAGGCACCAAGAAAAAATATCTATCAATTTTAGAAAGGCTCTGGATGCCATTATTCGAAGATATGCTGATTAATACGATCACCAGTCAAATGTTGCGTACAGCCGTCAATGGACGTGAATGGTCATCGGCTAAAACTCGAAATGATGCTTTGATTCCATTACGTGGCGCATTCGAACTAGCGCATGATGATGAAATTATTGATAAGAACCCATGTGACCGATTAAAGAATCAGAAAACACAGGAAACTGAACCTGATCCATTTAATGAAATGGAAAAGGAAATAATACTGAACTGGTTAAAAGAGAAATATATTGCAGACTACCCAACTGTGTATTGGTATTTTGTGGTGGCATTCTGGACAGGTTGCCGTCCATCAGAAATTATCGCACTCACTTGGCAGGATGTAGATTTTTTAAATAAGCAGATTTACATCAATAAAGGTCGTGTGAACGGCGTTCAGCAAGAAACGACTAAAACAAATAAAGCTAGATTTGTAGATTTAAATGATTTTGCATTTGAAGCATTTCAACAACTCAGATTACTAACCTACCTCAAATATGAGCACGTATTTATCTGTGATGAGACAGGTAAGGAATTTACTACGCAAAAATCATTGAGCGAAAAGTTTGTAGCTTCACTGAAAGTGAATGGCATACGTTATCGCCCTGCCTATAACACTCGTCATACATATGCGACTGTATGCTTAATGAATGGACTTAATCCAGTTTATGTGGCTTCACAGCTAGGGCATAGTTTAGTGATGCTAATGATGCGTTATGCCAAGTGGATTAATTCAGATAAGAACAAAGAAGAGATTGCTAAAATTTCGAATAGTGCCAAAATTGTGCCAAATAAAAAGGGAATCAAACTATGTGTTTGATTCCCTTTAAGATATTTGGCGGAAGCGGTGAGATTCGAACTCACGGAGGACTCACACCCTCGTCGGTTTTCAAGACCGGTGCATTAAACCGCTCTGCCACGCTTCCATGTGCGTAAGAATACAAAGCTTGCCCTCTTTATTCAAGAGAAATTTAACTGCAATGTATTCAAATGCATAATGTTTCATCAATTATTAGAGTTTAGCGGCCAATTCTGCCCCTTCGCGGATTGCACGCTTGGCATCCAGCTCACCTGCTAACTTTGCACCACCAATCACATGATATTTTGCCAATGTGGTTTCATTCTCATGCGGTACTAAATCTTTTACTGATTCCTGACCTGCACACACCACAATGGTATCCACACGCAATAACTGGTCATGGCCATTATGCTCAACCCATAAGCCTTCGTCAGTTACAGCCTTATATTGCACACCGCGCAGCATACGCACAGCATGTTTTTTCAATTGTGCACGATGCACCCAGCCTGAGGTTTTACCCAAACCAATACCCAACGGCGTTGTTTTACGTTGCAATAAATAAATCTGACGTACAGGCATTTCAACTTCTGGACGTTGTACACCGCCTTCAGAAATATAATTAGGGTTTGGATCAACGCCCCATTCGCGTTGCCATTCTGCCAATGGTTGTGGCTGTGGTTGATGGGGTGGTTTTAGTAAAAACTCTGACACATCAAAACCAATACCACCTGCACCAATCACAGCAACCTTATGACCAACCTTAGCGCCTTTAAGTACTTCTGCATAAGACAAGACTTGTGGTGCATCACTACCCTGAATTTTTAAGGCGCGTGGCACTACGCCTGTTGCAATCACCACTTCATCAAAGCCTTCACGTTCCAACTGTTCACGATTGACCTTAGTATTTAAGCGAACATCCACACCTGTTTGTTTGAGTTGAACTTTAAAATAACGAATGGTTTCATGAAATTCTTCTTTTCCAGGAACAACTTTCGCTAGATTAAACTGACCGCCCACATCATTATTGGCTTCAAACAAGGTTACGGCATGACCACGACTTGCCGCCACTGTTGCAGCCGACATGCCTGCAACACCACCACCCACAACCGCAACACGTTTTGGTTTCTTGGTTTTGATATAAACCAGTTCAGTTTCAAAACATGCCTGTGGATTGACTAAACAAGAGACACGCTCATTTTTAAAGGCATGATCCAAACACGCCTGATTACATGCGATACAGGTATTAATTTCATCCACACGGTTGGTTGCAGTTTTATTGACCCAGTATGGATCAGCGAGGAATGGTCGTGCCATTTGCACCATATCCGCCTGTCCTGAAGCAATAATCTCTTCAGCAACATCTGGCATATTGATACGGTTTGACGCAATTACTGGTACTGAAACGTGCTGTTTAACTTCGGCGGTATAATCCACAAATGCAGCACGAGGTACAGAAGTGACAATCGTTGGGATACGTGCTTCATGCCAGCCAATCCCTGTATTTAATAAAGTCACGCCTGCTTTTTCAAGTGCCTTTGCTACTACGATCACTTCCTGCATGGTGTTGCCATCATGCACTAAATCAAGCATGGACAGGCGGAAACAAATAATGAATTTTTCACCAACTTTGGCACGAATCGCCTTGACGATTTCCACGGGAAAACGCATACGGTTTTCAATATCGCCACCCCAACGGTCTGTACGCTTGTTGACATGACTGCTCAGGAATTGATTGATCAAATAACCCTCAGAACCCATGATTTCCACGCCATCATAGCCTGCCTTTTTTGCCAGACTTGCACAACGGGCATAATCTTCAATAGTTGCCAAAATCTGGGCATCTGACATTTGACGCGGTTTAAAAGGATTAATGGGTGCCTGAATTGGGGATGAAGAAACCGAAAATGGATGATAACCATAACGACCTGAATGCAGGATTTGCATCAAGATTTTTGCGCCATGCTTATGCACAGCATGTGTAACCAGACGGTGATGAGGAATATCTGCCAGACTGTTCATGGTACCGCCCGCAGGTAATAACCAACCTTGACGGTTGGGTGAAATCCCACCCGTGATGATTAAGCCAACCCCACCTTTGGCACGTTCACCAAAATAAGCAGCAAGTTTAGGATAATTAAAAAAACGATCCTCCAAGCCTGAATGCATCGATCCCATGACCACACGGTTTTTAATGGTCGTAAATCCGAGATGTAATGGCTTTAAAATATTTGCATAGCTAGTCATGATATTCCTTCTGTATTTATTGGCTTTGCAACTTGTTGCATAGTACTTTAACTGAATTTTTATATGTGTTTATGACTCTTTTCAAGAAAATGCTGACACCAAAGTCAAAAGTAATGTAACTATTTTGATTTCCAATCTAAAAAAACCAAAATCAAATGTATTAGAACATAATTTTTCTGCTTAGTTTTTCTTTCAGGAAAACAAGCTCCATGAAAAGTGTTACAATAGTTCCGATTTTTTATTCTCAAGACTACCTGTTCGGGGTCTTTACTCATAAAAGTTAGGACAAGCAATGACTGATAATGCAACTATCTTGCAGCACGTACCTGTAGGCAAAAAAGTTGGGATTGCCTTTTCTGGTGGTCTCGATACTTCAGCAGCTTTATTGTGGATGAAGCAAAAAGGCGCAGAGCCTTATGCTTATACTGCAAACTTGGGTCAACCTGATGAAGATGACTATGATGCAATTCCAAAGAAAGCTGAACAATACGGCGCAGTCAAAGCTCGATTAATCGATTGTCGTTTACAACTTGCGCTTGAAGGTATTGCAGCAATTCAATGTGGCGCATTCCACATTAGTACTGGTGGCGTCCCTTATTTCAATACCACACCTTTGGGTCGTGCAGTGACAGGTACGATGCTTGTGACGGCGATGAAAGAAGACGACGTCAACATTTGGGGCGATGGTTCAACTTATAAAGGCAACGATATTGAACGTTTCTATCGTTATGGTTTATTGACCAACCCTGCCCTTAAAATCTATAAGCCTTGGTTAGACCAAACCTTTATTGATGAGTTAGGCGGTCGTGCCGAAATGTCGCAATTCTTAATCGACAACGGCTTTGACTATAAAATGTCAAAGGAAAAAGCCTACTCAACTGACTCAAATATGTTGGGTGCGACGCACGAAGCTAAGGATTTAGAATATCTCAATGCTGGTATTAAAATCGTTGACCCAATCATGGGCGTTGCATTCTGGAAAGAAGATGTAAAAATTGATGCAGAAGAAGTGAGCATTACTTTTGAAGAAGGTTTCCCTGTTGCATTAAATGGTCAACGTATCGAAGATCCTGTTGAGCTGATCTTAGAAGCTAACCGTATCGGTGGTCGTCATGGTCTTGGTATGTCTGACCAAATTGAAAACCGTATCATCGAAGCGAAATCTCGTGGTATCTATGAAGCACCAGGTATGGCTTTATTACATATCGCTTACGAGCGCTTAGTGACTGGTATTCATAACGAAGATACGATTGAACAATACCGTATTAACGGTTTACGTTTAGGTCGCCTACTTTACCAAGGTCGTTGGTTCGATTCACAAGCATTAATGCTACGTGAAACTTCACAACGTTGGGTTGCTAAAGCGATTACAGGTACGGTGACTTTAGAATTACGTCGTGGTAATGACTACACCATCATGAACACTGAATCTCCTAACCTCACCTATGAAGCTGAGCGTTTGACCATGGAGAAAGGTGATTCGATGTTTACTCCAATGGATCGTATCGGTCAGTTAACCATGCGTAACCTCGACATTACTGATACCCGTGCAAAACTCGGTATCTATACTGAAACAGGTTTACTTGCTGTTGGCCAAGGTTCTGCAATTCCACAGCTAGAAAATAAATCAAAATAAAAGATGGGTAAATTAATTTGCCCACTTAAAAAGGCTGAATATTTGATTCAGCTTTTTTTATTATTTGAAATAAAAAGTTAAATACTCAATCATTTCATTTATAGAACAATATGTCGCAATTAAAGACTATTTATCGTCATTATGAATCAATAATATAAGCATTAAGCAAAACATAATAATTGGGAGATGAAAGATGAATGCTTATCTACATCGTAGTGAAAATCGTGGTCATGTCAAAGCAGGCTGGTTAGACACCTATCATAGCTTTTCATTTGGTAGCTGGTATAACCCGAAATATATGGGTGTCAGTGCCCTTCGCGTGATCAATGATGATACAGTTGCTGCACATAATGGTTTCGGTACTCATCCCCATGACAACATGGAAATCTTAACCTGTGTACTTGATGGCACTATTTCCCATAAAGACAGTATGGGCAATGAAGGTCAGATCAATGCGGGTGAATGGCAATTGATGAGTGCTGGAACTGGGGTCACCCACAGTGAAATGAACAAGCATGATAAAGCGGTGCATCTATTACAGATTTGGATTCAACCGAATGTACAAGATGCCGAACCAACCTATCAGCAAATTCAGCTGAATCCAAAAGACCATCCAAACCAATGGCACTTGATTGCTGGTGATACATCTGCGCCAATGTCGATTCGTCAAAATGCGGAAGTGAAA
Source organism: Acinetobacter sp. WCHA39 (assembly GCF_002165385.1). NCBI lineage: Bacteria > Pseudomonadati > Pseudomonadota > Gammaproteobacteria > Moraxellales > Moraxellaceae > Acinetobacter > Acinetobacter sp. WCHA39. Next base: position 2,205 of record NZ_NHRP01000049.1, on the reverse strand, counting down.
ACTGCTGTCATTGAAAAAGATCAACATTTAGAAATTACAGCACGAAAAAAAGTGAACTACGTGCATGTGATTTCAGGTGAAGTAATGATCGCCGATCATTTGGTTAAAGCAGGTGATGCTTTAGTATTCGATGAAACTGCAACCATTACTGCATTACAAGACAGCCAAATGATTTGGTTTGATCTACCTTAATTAAACTCAGTTTATCTTGTACCCCTTGCCCCTCATGGGGTACAAGCTTTTTCTAATCATTATTACTGCTACTATCACAACTACTTGAGTCTGAGCTCGAATCATCATTTGAGCTACATTCATCAGAACGTCTGAAATCATTATTTTGAGAAGAATCACATGAGGAGGTTGTTGATGAATATGGCTGGCTATAATCAAAATTATCTTGTGTAGGATCAGTTTTCTTGGCAAAAAAGAACAATAAAATCAAAACAATAACAATCACTATAATCATAAATATCAGCATCACAATTCCCTATCGCTATCCTAATCCTTATGACAAACTATAGCGTAAATTTGCTTTAAAAATGATGGGCATTAAAAAAGCCCGATTAACGGGCTTTTCTACAACCTTGAACATTTTTAAAAACAATCAGAATCGTTTCGTTCGTTGTTAGCTGTGTATTCAGGTAATCATATCTTTGTTCATCTAGGCAAGATTTCTCTTAAATCCCAAATAGTATATGACCTCCTTATTGATTAAATTAGCACCAATAATAGGGTGAGTCAAGATTCTAGTAACTGATAAAAATTACTCAAGCATAATGAGTATAAGAAACTCATTCTAAATTGCAATTCAACCTAGTCATTCTTTTAAGCGAGTATTTAAAAAAACAAATGTGATATCAATAAAAAAGCCCTAAATTATAGAAATTTAGAGCTTTTTTATTGATATCTTGGTAGGTATATCCTCTACCGTAGCAACATTTAATCCAATGATTTTAAATAACTTTTTCTACAACTCAAATTTAGTGATACACGTGGTGATACAAGAAAATATATGCTTTTTATTGTAATTTTTTGTAAAAATTAAGTGCTTTGGCACTAAATTCAATAACCCTTCCCTCTACAAGAAAATCAATTTTTTTATTGAACTATGCGATGATGGGTTCCCAGATATCTTTATTGAACTTTTACAATACAGAGCTTTTTGGTGAAGGAGGAACCGACATCTATATAATAACAATTATCGACTTTAATTAGCTCTTTCACAATGGTGTGACCTAGATAAATTTCATCAATATTCTCGACACTATCATAGTGAGCTGATTGCTGGCGAATACGTCCTCTCCCCCATAATGCATTACTATAAGCAGAAGTTACACCTGATATTTTGTAGTCACCTTGCATAATGTCTTGCTTAAAAGCATTCCAATCGTGAATATCAATATCTGCGTGTACCACACCAATCTTTTTATGTCCCAATTGAACTTCTATAACCAAAGGCAATTGTTGAAAACGGGAGCTAATTTCGGATTGCTTTCTTGAGCTGAGTTGATAAAACCATTCTCCTCCATTTCGTGCATGAATGTCTTTTATTTTACGATCATGAGGCGATCTTATACACATCTCCTCATGGTTACCACGTACCGTAAAAAACCAAGGCTGATCCAACAAAGAAATACATTCAAGATTCTCCACACCTCGATCCACAAGATCACCTGTACAAATGACCAGATCATTTTCAAAGTCAAAATCAATTTTTTTAAGTTCTTGCATCAACAAGCTATAGCAACCATGTAAGTCACCTACAATGTATACAGAAGAAATTTTTTGACCGTCTATACTTTTAACAATTTCTACCATAATGCCTATACCTTTGTAGTCATTAGCCTGAGAAGGCTTTTAATTCATTATCCTACAAAAGCCTAGCCTAGTATCATAAGAGATCCAGCTCGACTGCTTATTAGTCACTATTTTTGATTCCGCTGATTTATAGCTATTGAATCTATTAATGAGAAAATATCTTTCTCATTATTACGCAATATAGCGTTTATAATCAACAACTTAAATCAATTAAAGTCAAATCTAAAACAGTTATTCAGAGCTCAAAAAATCAGGAAATATCTTTCTCAGAGATGGATCCGGAAATTTGAACAACTCCTATAAGTGATACTCTGCTCCTCAAATGATGTTATAAACATCAATATATGGAGTATTTTATGGCACGTAGACCAAGAAGAAATCATTCAA
>NZ_NHRP01000048.1:0-17023 GCF_002165385.1 Acinetobacter sp. WCHA39 | reverse complement strand
TGTCATCATATTCGTCGTCAGAAAACAAGTATTATGCCATTATTTCAATGAGTTATCTTTTTTTGTCGTGTACAGAGCCTGTTTTTACAGAGTTAGTCGCACGTCATGGTTCTCGAGGATTATCGAGCATTAAATATGATTTGGCACTTTATAATTTATGGAAACAAGCCAAGGCTGAGAATGCTTTAACACCTTTAGGTGAAAAACTAGGTGCTGATTTAGAAAATATGATGAAAGCAAATATTTTGCTGGGTTACGGCGTAGATGGGATTCGCCAGTATGGATATGGCAATGAAACGATGCTTGGTATTCAAGAACATCGAGGTATCGCAGACCGTCTTTTACAGCGTCTACCTGAGCTATTTAAAACAGCAGCGACACAACCTGAATCTATTTTAGTTCAAAGCTCAGGCGTAGATCGTGCGGTTGATAGCGCCAAGTTTTTTACTGCTGAATTGATTCAACAACAACCCCAATTGAAGAATCAAATTACACCTACGTCATATACAAGTTTGGTCAGTACCAGTATTCCATCTATTGAAGATGGTGGCGTAGATCGTTTTAAACTTTATTTCCATAGCTTGAATAAAGATCAAGATTTGCTTAAACCATTATCAACACAACAACAAGCAATCTATGATGCAAGTCAAGCCTATCAAAAATTTGAAGCTGAAGATGTATATCTAAAAAATAAGTTAAATGATTTGGCAAAAGATACACGCGCACAGCAAATTGCAATGAATGTACTTAACCCAATTTTTAAGCCTGAATTTATCAAAAAATTAGGTACGACTGGTTATACTTTCAGTAATAGTGGCACTTATACCGTGACATCGCCAAAAGGTGAAACCATTACAGAAAAAGGTAAAGGGAAAAATACCATTGCAAGTGCTGTGGATGCCGCTGCTTATCTTTATGAGCTGTATTCAATTTCTGGTGGTATGCAGCTTGAATTAAAAAATGTAAATTTTGATCAATATATGCCTGTAGATGCTGCAAAATTCTATGCTGAATTTAACGATGCAAATGATTTTTATGAGAAAGGGCCAAGCTTTCAAGAATCAAATGCTGTCACCAGTAACATTGCTCAAGGTCTAAAACAAGATTTGTTTAAGCAAGTAGATGCAATTGTCGATAAACAACAGTCCCACCGCGCGGTATTACGCTTCGCACATGCAGAAATCATTATTCCACTGGCGACTAGTTTGGAGTTACATGACATGATGCAGCCTTTGCCTTTACGTCAAACCTATAACTACAGCAATAGTACGTGGAGAGGTGAAGTAGTATCGCCAATGGCTGCGAATTTACAGTGGGATATTTACCAAAATGCTCAAGGCACAACTTTGATAAAAATGCTCTACAATGAAAAAGAGACCTTGTTTAAATCATCATGTAAATATGCACAATATAGTACCAACAGTTTCTATTATGATTATTTGAAACTCAAACAATGTTATCAAATTCAATAATCTAGTTGATTCATCATTTTAATTTGGGAATAGGGTTCTATTCCCATTTTTGTTTCTTCATAATCTGTAAATCATCAATATTGTTTGATAGAGATTTTTTGCATGACAGCTTTTTGGATTGCCTTGCAATTTTTGACAGTTTTGCCGATTAACTTAAAAACAATGCCTAATGCAAAACAAAATGGTCAAGCGATTTTATTTTATCCATTTATAGGCTTATTGATCGGACTCATTCTGTTTGGTGTATCCCTGATTTTAGTCAAGCTGCCAATTTTATTGATTGCCAGCATCATTTTAGTGTTATGGATATGGCTAACAGGTGGGCTTCACCTTGATGGTTTAGCCGATACAGCCGATGCTTGGGTGGGTGGTTTTGGTGATTCTGAACGTACACTCAAGATTATGAAAGACCCAAACTGTGGTCCAATCGGTGTACTGAGTCTTGTTGTGGTTTGTTTACTCAAGTTTGCTGCGCTGTATGTGCTGCTTGAGCAGCATCTCAATACTTTTTTGATTCTCGTTCCAGTACTTGGGCGTAGTGTTCCATTATTTTTATTTCTAACCACAGCTTATGTTCGTGATAAAGGGCTAGGACGTTCAATTACTGATTTTATTCCAAAGAAACTTACGTGGACTGTTTTTGTCATTACAATTACATTACTTTGTGTGTTTAAATGGTTGGGATTAGTGACTTTTATCTGCTTTATTACTGTATTGTTTTTTTTAAGAGCCTTATTTATCAAAAGAATTGGTGGGATTACTGGTGATACTGTTGGCGCTGCAATTGAGCTGGTTGAGACAGGTTTAATGCTAAGTTTTGTGATGGCTTCATTTTATATTTGATGGGTTTAATTTTAAAAAATTGATCCTCCTTAGACTAAGAAGGATCAACAAAGAACTTAGGACGATTTTCGAATTGCTAATGTGCAACCTAAGATCACCAATAAAGCGATGAGTCCAGCAATACTACCTAACAAGATATCTCTGAGCGTTTTATCTAGTGGTAGCCATGTCCACTTATGTAGATATGCAAAACTAAAACCTTCTAAAGCATCTTGTTGAGTGACTTGCGCTGCAATCACACCGCTACTTGGCTCAATATACAGCCTGAGTTGATCACTTAAATTGCTTTCAACTTTAACTACGGGTAAACGTTTGTTGATAAAACCATATTCACCACTAAAACTGGTGACCCATGAGCTTTGTGTAAAGTGATCCACTGGTAAATGTAAATAGTCGGCAGCCAACTGCTTACTTTGCTCAAGCGTATTTAATTTTGTCGCGGTATTCGCATCAATCAATTCAATTGCAGGGGCAGCACTTTGAGGATGATGATTATGATCATGTTCTTTGGCTACGGTCATGCTGCCTTGTAGCTGTGGTTTACCTGTCAATTGAACCATCCAACCTGCTTGAGCGTGATCTTGAGCAAAGGAGATCGGTACAAGATTAAGGCGTTGTATGGGGTGTTGAACAGCCGTTTTCCATGCGACAGCACTTAGATCCTGTGTATAAAATATTGGTTGAATGTTCACAATCTCAGATTTTTTATGCCAAACATGATAGAAACCACTGAATACCCATAGCAAGATAAATATACTTAGATTGATGCCCAAATAGCGATGTAAAAAGCGAATTGGCTTGTGAGCTAAACGATGGTTCTGGCGATTAAGAATCCTAAAAAACAATCCAATACCCATACAAGTCAGTACCAAAATGCCAATCAAAGCAATTTGCATCAGTATACTTTGTCCTGTCCACGGTTGATCACCCCAAGTCCATGTATGACCTAAACGAAATATTTTCGCCATCCACATTTTTTGGTCATTGGAAAGTGTGGCTAATCGAGATTGTGATGGATCGACATAAGCTCTTAAACCATTATCAAAACTTACACGCCAAACAGGCAATAAACGATTCACACTTGGATAATCATCACTAAACTCAGTGATCAGTTCGGTCGAAACGATCTGTTGTTTGGCTAAACCTGTATACCAAATTGCAAGACGTTTTGCATCTTGTTGCTCTCCATCTGTGATGAGTTGACCCGATCGACTATCAACGTATTTCGCAATGTTTTGATTTGGTTGTAAAACTCGATAAGCCACAAGTTCAGGTTGTAGCTGAATGGTTTGTAATCCTGAAAATTCTTCAATTTTATGCTGCTGTAAAACCAAAGGTGCAGGCAAAGCATTTGTTAAATTCAGTTGCTGAGGTGGAGGCATTCTTTTGACGGGTTGAGGTTGTGTTGCACTCATAATTGGATGCAACACACCTGTTAAAGACCACATCAAAATCAGAATGCCAAGCACCATTCCAAAGCTACGATGAAATTTCAGTAACTTCTTGAGTTGATTGGCATTCATTGTTTATTTTCCAAAATGATAACGTAAACCTAATAAATAGGTTCGTGGTGCTGCAGGCGTATAACTAGCTTGATTACTGCTATATGAAGTGCTGTCAGCATAATGGACATCAGCTACATTCAGAATTTGCCCATAAATCTCATAAGCATTTTTACGATAATTTGCACGTAAATTTAGAATGGTATGCCCATCATATTTTTCAGTATTAGCATCATCGATCCAATATGAACCGACATAAACACCTTCAGCCGAAAGTAATAATGCTGGGACAGGTTTGATTTGATATTCAATTGTGCCAAAACTTTTTGGAGAGTTTGGCATTGTATTGCCACTATAGTTGAGTATTGATGAGGGCTGAAATTCTTTATATTCGTGTTTGGCGATACTTCCGGATAACTTTAAACGTTGATCATACTGTTCAGTAATATTCCAAGTTCCACCAATTTCGATACCTTGATGTAAGGTTTTGCCTGCATTTCTTGGTCCACGGGTATTATCAGGTTTTGTATAACTTAGAACTTCATCCTTACCTTGTAAACGATATAAGGTAATTTCTCCATCCAATCGGTCATCTAAAACTTTGAAACGTAAACCGGCATCAATATTATTAAATGTGGCTTCTTTTAAATCTGGTGTGACCAAATTTGCGCCATATAAACTACTAACTTCTGGTGGCACAAAACCTTGTGACCAATTGCTATACAGATCTAATTCAGGTGAGATATTCCATACAAAACCAAGTTGAGGGCTTGCCTTGTGAAAACTACGTTTTTCATCTGGCGCACCTGTAACTTTAGAGGGAACAAGCTTGTTATCAAAGTCATAACCGATCCAATCATAGCGTGCACCAACAACCAAATTTAGATTCGGCAAAGCTTGCCAATTTGCTTGTGTGTACAATGCTTGGTTATTGACATCAACTTTGAAATCACGTAACAACTGACGTTGTTTGAAACCCGTATAAACTAGCGTGTTTGGATCACGAAAAACTTGAATATCATTGGTTTGAGCTTGGTTCGGCGAATGATCTGCCATTGCTCCGATGATCAATTTCACCTGATCCAAATTAATAGAGTGCTGTAAATTTAAGCCATAAGATTGAAAAGCGTTATAGGTGGTTTGCCCGCTATAAGTTCCTGTAGGCTTTTTATCTTTTACATCAGTGCGAATATTGTAGCTCGGATTTTGATCGGTTGTATTATTGCGATAATATACAGTCAATTGACTTTGTTGCTGATCATCCCACTGATGGTTAATCTGTGATGAAAGACGGGTTGAGTCTACTTCTCGATACGTAAATGTTTGATAACTATAACCTGGACGTGCGCTAAAATCATTTGCATTTAGGCTACCCGTCATATCGGTTTTTAAATGGTTGTAGCTGAAAATATTTTTGATTTGAGTGGCATCTGATATACGCCAATCATGTCTTAAGGTCACACTTTGCTTATTACTTTCAGCATGATCTTGCCAGCTATCACCACGATCACTGGCATAGGCAGACAGTCTTAAACCATGTTCACCATACTCAGTATCAAACGTATTGGATGCACCTAAGTCTAAACGGCGATAACCTTCAGAGCTTGCACTCACACCTAAATCAGCAGTTGGGGTTAAACTCGTTGCTTTGGTGAGGAAATTAATCGTGCCACCAATTGCATTACTTCCATACAAGCTACTTGCTGGGCCACGCAAAATTTCAATGCTATCAATTCCAGCTAAATTTACTTCATATAAAGCATTGTGGTTAAACACACCGACTGGACGGATTGAAATGCCATCTTCCAAATATTGATAAACAGCAGAAGTGGTGATGGGTTGACGAATCGACATCATATGTTGTTCGTTGCCCAAGTCATTCATTAACACACCTGGGGTTTGATTAACTAACTGACCAATGAATGTGGCATGTTTATCATCTATATCTTGGCTAGTAATTTTGCTAATCGCAGCAGGAGTATTATTTATAGATTCACCTTCACGGCTTGCTGTTACCACGATTGTATCTAGCGTTTTAGTCTGATCTTGAGCTGATGTTTCAGCTAAAGCCATAGAGCTATAGGTAATCGATAGACATGCAGCCGTTAATACTGACAAACGAAATTGAGTATTCATATTTAACTCTATAAAAAGCAATAAACGAGGCTGTACCGCAGTGATTCACTGGATACGAAATGTTAAAAAAGCATTTTATAGAGCGAGTGGAGGGGCTTGTTTAATCGGGAAAATATAGAAGATACGTGGAATATGCAGATCTTCTAACCACGTATAACATAGGCATCGTACACGACTAAACCAAGCCAGTACAAAGATTAAAATAAATGCAATTAAAGGAATAATTGCAATAGCATCTAAACCATGTGTACATAAAGGACAATGCTTCATGATTTGACTAGCAAGGGCAAAAACCTCTTTTGCATAATCACTGAGTTGATCATGCTGAGTCGGTTGTAGCTGCTGTTCGTGATGCATTTCATGCATGCTGTGTTGATGATGACTTGAATGCGTTTGTGTTATCAACGATGCATTTTTAATTTCTGTGACTTGGCAATGTGTAGGCATTGCATAGAGTGCAGGCACGACGCCAGTATGTACCATCGTTGGTAAGAAGATATGCCAGAGTAAACAAAGCAAAGTAATCGCACCGAGCGAGGCGCGCCACTTTAGCAAGTGTTGACGAAAACTGGACTTCATATCAGCGATACGTCGTAGGGGAAATGTGGCAGCAGTATAATTAAAAAAATGTTACGGTTCAAAACAAATTAGATACGTTGTGCAAAATACGTGGCGAGATTTATGCATTACCCATCGTAATTTTCAATCTTTATGGTATTAAAGAAAATAAATGTTTAAGACTTTGTAAGGCATTTTCAACCAATTGTTCTTCATCGATAGTTTCAGGTAATACAATCACCTGATGAATCAATAAAGACGCCATACCATGAATATGTGACCAACTTGATAAAGCTGTTATTCGCACCATCTTTGAATGAATTTCTTGATCAAGAATTTGAGCAATAGTTTGTTTTAGAACCTGAAATGCTTGTTCTCTCGCACGTTCTAACTCAGGCGTTAAAGTCGCTTGCGTGATCTCTGAGCCAAACATTAGTTGATACATTGTAGGATTGCGTTTAGCAAAACGAAAATAAGCCAAGCTAACTTCTTTTAAAATTGTTGTTGCTGTACTTTCAGCTAAAGCCTGATTTAAAACAAATTCTAATTCCGAAAATCCTGTTGCAGCCAATCGGCTCAAAAGCTCATCTTTATTCGCAAAGTGATAATAGACGGCTGTTGCACTCACACCTAATTGTTCTGCTATTGCTCTGATCGAAATTTTAGTAGGTCCAACTTCTTCAAGCATGCGTTTGGCTTGAATCAACAATTGTGGTTCAAGATTACCGACATGATACGTCTCACGTGGTTTAGCTGCATTTCTTGGCATGTAAAAAAATTATAAATTTGAATGATGTCTTTATCTTAGCATATCAAGTTAATCTTTTTGATGTTAAGTATCTTTACAGTGTAAAGATTAAAACATACACTGTGCTTGTTCTATTTTCACTCAACAAAAGGAAAAGCAGCATGGAGAAGTGCTATGAGTGCTTTCATGTCACAGTACATGAGGGTGTGGCTCATTTACAACTTTCACGACCACATAAAGCCAATAGTCTCAATTTATCATTTTGGAAAGAGTTTCCAAAAGCAATCCAACAACTGAATCATTCAGGTCTGGTGCGTGCCATGATCATTTCAGCAGAAGGTGAGATCTTCTGTGGAGGGTTAGACTTACAGATGTTTGCTGAGCGTCCAGAATTTCATGCTCAAAATGCATTAGATCGAGAAACCATCCTGTTGAGCCTGACCGAAATGCAACAAGCATTGAGTTGTTTAGAAACTTTGCGTTTCCCTGTGATTGCAGCAATACACGGCGCTTGTATTGGTGCAGGCTTAGACTTAATTGCTGCCTGCGATTTTAGTTTTGCAAGTATGCAGGCACAATTCAGAATTGAAGAAATCAATGTTGGCATGATGGCAGATGTTGGGGTATTACAACGATTGCCGAAAATTATCCCAGACAATATTGCGCGATATTATGCATTTACAGGAGAAACATTAACGGTTACTGAAGCTTATCGTCTCGGTTTAGTGGTTAAAGTGCTAGAAAATAAAGAACAACTCTTACAGCATGCGTTTAAAATTGCACAAAAAATTGCGAGTAAACCACCCGTTGCCATACACGGCAGCAAACGAAGTCTCGTCTATGCACGTGATCATAGTGTCTCGGCGGCACTAGAGCATACGACTTTGCTACAAGCAGCGATTCTAAATGGTAGCGATATTCAGCAGTCGATTCAGGCACGAATGAGTAAATCAATTGCCCAGTTTGATAATTTACATGAGTTTAGTTTTTAATTTTTTTATTCATATCTTACTAGTGTTAAGATGAGGTGAAGCATGTCAAATTATGATGTGGTGGTAATCGGTTCAGGCAATGCGGGTTTAACGGCGGCCGTGACTGCTCAGCGAATGGGCAAGAAAACGTTGTTGGTAGAAAAACATAATATTCCAGGAGGATGTGCAACTTCATTTGTACGTGGTGATTTTGAGTTTGAAGTTGCATTGCATCAATTAAGCGGTCTTGGTACCGAAGATAAACCTTTTATTATGCGCCAGATTTTCAATGAACTGGGTGTGATGGATAAAGTTCAATTTGTACAAGAAAAAGAGCTTTACCGTTTAGTAATTCCAAATGAACTAGATATTACTTTACCTGCAAGCTGGTCAGGTATTCGTAAGGTATTGCATGAACAATTTCCGCAAGAAATAAGCAATATCGACCACTTTATGCAGATTTGTGAACATTTAACGATGGAGAGTTTTAAAACAGTTCCACATGCGCAAAGGTTACAAGACCAAGCATTCTTAGAAGCACATTGTCCATATTTTATGAAATATGGTTTTAGAACACTATCCGATGTTGTGAATGAAATTTTTCAAGATCAGAAATTAATTTCTGTGGTGATTGCATATTGGTATTACACAGGCGCAGCACCAAACCGTATGTTATTTAGCGATTTAGCTGTCATGTTATATGCCTATGCTGTTTTTAAGCCGTGGCATATCAAAGGTGGATCACAGGCAATGTCCAATGCTTTACTGGAATCTTTCTTGGAAGCAGGAGGTGAAGCCCGATTTAACTGTGGCGTAGAGAAAATTTTGACTCAGGATGGGAAAATTTCTGCTGTCCGTTTGGAAGATGGAAGTATTCACTCATGTCATGCAGTGATTTCTAATGCTAGCCCAATTTTAACCTTCAATGAACTATTAGATATTGAAGCTCCAGAAAAAATCAAACTCGACTTCAAATCAAGACGCATTGGCACTTCAGCATTTGTGATTTATTTAGGGTTAGACCGTACACCTGAGCAATTAGGTATTCACGTACCTTCGATGTTTATTTCCAGAACCACAGATTGGGAAAAAGTTTACGATGTGATGGAAACGTTTCATAGCCCAATTAGCGGCATGTTGACCTGTTACAACGTGGATGATGCGGATGCTGCACCTACAGGCAAAAGTCAGGTGGTTCTAGTCTGCCTACAATATGCAGATGTTTGGAATAATGTCGCACCAGAACAATATGCCAAAGTGAAATATGAATTTGCAGATCAATTGATTGACTTGATTGAATCAACAGTTTGCCCAGAAATTCGTACTCACATCGAAGAGTTAGAAGTTGCAACACCACTAACCATGATGCGTTATTTAAATAGTCCAGGCGGTGCGATTTATGGTTTTAATCAAAATGCGACCGACTCCGCCTTGATTCGTGATCGTTTAAATACGGTTGAGGGACTTTATTTTGCAGGTTCATGGACATCAATGGGCGGATTTCAACCGACTTATACCGCTGGTGTATCCACAGCAAGAGCTGTCGTTAAAACATTACAAAAACAGGAGTTAGAACATGTCTGAGATCAATGTATTTAATGCAGTTTCTGGCTTCCATGAAACCCTAGCATTTAAACAACAATTAGAGCAAACAGGAACTGATTTTTCAGAGCGTCATGGGCAAGTAAAAACTCTGATTGATCAACTACACCCGAAACGACTTCAGCTTCAGGTGAAAGATATCCTGACTGAAACAGCAACGACCAAAACCATTCGTTTCGTTGTAACTTCAACTAAACAATTACCAGCCTTTCAAGCAGGTCAATACATCAATCTATTTGTGAACATTAATGGTGTAAATACAGCCCGACCTTATGCAATTGCATCCATGCCCTTAGAGTTAGATTTTTACGATATTACAGTGAAGAAAGCAGATGGAGGATTTGTTTCACATTATCTCGTTGATCAACTACAAGTAGGTCAAATCATTGAAAGCAGTGGCCCAATGGGTAATTTTTATCATAATCCACTTTTTCATGGGCATGAATTGGTTTTCCTTGCGGGTGGTTCAGGTAGTGTGCCTGCTAGAAGTATGCTACGCGATATATTGACTAAAAATTTAAAGTATGATTTCCACTTGATCTATGTCAATAGCTTTGAAGATGATGTGATTTATGCCAATGAGTTACGTCAACTCACAAAGGAATTTCCGAATTTCAAACTTACGGAGTTTGTCACTCGCCCAAGTGATCTTTATCAAGGAACAAGGGGACGTTTAAGCCTAGAGAGGTTGCAAAATCTACTTGGGGAAAGTCGACAACAAATGTTTTATATTTGTGGACCAACGCCATTTAATGAAAACTGTCTAAAGCTGTTAACAGAAATCGGTATTCCTAAACGTCGAATTCGAATTGAAGCGAATGGCGCACCCAAACATCCAGAAACTCAATTAGGTTGGCCACAAAGCATTTCCTTAGATCAGATTGTGACGATTACCGTCAAAGGTAAGGGGCATTATCAATCTAGAGTAGGTGAACCATTATTGAATAGTTTGGAACGAAATGGTTTTTTTGTTGAAAATGCATGTCGTTCTGGAGAATGTAGTTTGTGCCGAGTCAAATTATTGTCAGGTAAGGTATTTAACCCACAAGAGGCTCATCTGCGTAAATCAGAACAACAATTTGGTTGGATTTATAGTTGTGTGGCTTTCCCAGTTACAGATATAGAAGTACAGATTTAATATTTTTAGACACTAAAATTAAAAACAGGCTCATAAGAGCCTGTTTTACATCTATTTAAAGATTAACGATTTGGCAAAATATCTTTTAATGCTTCATGCATTTCTAATAATGCTCTTTCTGTTGTATCCCAATCGATACAACCATCAGTCACAGATTGACCATATACTAGATCACATAGGTTTTCAGGAATATCCTGACGACCGCCTTTAAGGTGACTTTCAACCATGATACCTACGATTGATTTATTACCATCCAGAATTTGCTCTGTGATGTTCTTTAAAACCAAAGGTTGCAGGTACGGGTCTTTGTTTGAGTTGGCATGACTGGTATCAATCATAATCTTGTTGCTGACTTTGGCTTTTGCCAAAGCTGCTTCTGCTTCCGCAACAGAAGAAGCATCGTAGTTTGGCTTGCCATTACCACCACGTAATACCACATGAGCATAAGGATTGCCTTTGGTATTGATAATTGCCACCTGACCATTTTCATTTAGACCCAGGAAGCTGTGGCCATGTTTAACGGATTGCATTGCATTGGTTGCAACAGTCAAGCCGCCATCTGTACCGTTTTTAAACCCAACAGGAGATGATAAACCAGAAGACATTTCACGATGTGTTTGGCTTTCTGTAGTACGTGCGCCAATCGCAGACCAAGAAATCAAATCTTGATAATATTGTGGAGAATTTGGATCAAGTGCTTCGGTCGCACATGGCAAGCCTTTTTCATTTAATTCAAGCAAAAGACCACGACCAATATGTAAACCTTTTTCAATATTGAAAGAGTCATTCATATCTGGATCGTTGATTAGACCTTTCCAACCGACTGTCGTACGTGGTTTTTCAAAATATACACGCATCACAAGGTATAAAGTATCTTTTACTTTTTCACTTAATTCTTTTAAGCGATCAGCATATTCATTTGCAGCTTTAACATCATGGATTGAACAAGGTCCAATCACCACAAACAAACGTTTGTCATTGCCGTCTAAAATATTACGTACAGTTGCACGTCCTTGTAACACAGTTTGAGATGCAGCTTCAGATAAAGGAAGATCAGCTTTCAGTTCCGCAGGGGTAATTAAGGTTTGAATGCTTTTAATATTAACGTCGTCGATATCTGGCTGAGAAACTGGATTTGACTGTAGAGTATTCATTGCTGTCACAAATTCAATCGAAAGAAGAGGTTATTTTGTCTACGAATATAGCATGAAAAGCCGATTGATTAACTATCGATTCGCAAAAATTGCGGAAAACAATCGGCTTTTTTCAGAATTAAACCATACTAGATGAATGGCTTGTTTGTTGAACAACAGCAACTTTATGGGTTTCAACTGGTTTAGGTTTTGCCTTAACTGGATTAACCATAAAGTTAACACCAAGGGCAAATAATGTAATACCTAAGATTCTACGAATAAGTCTTTCTGGCATACGCGAACTAATTAAAGTTCCAACAATGATTGCAGGAATAGAACCAACAAGTAACCACATTAATAAATGAAAGTCGACATTACCTGAAGACATATGACTTAAACCAGCAACAGCGGTTAATAAGACAGCATGTACGACATCTGAACCAATAATACGGATCATCGGTAAGTTAGGAAACATAATTACGAGCGCCATAATCCCGAAAGCACCAGCGCCTACAGAAGAGAGGGTGACGAAAATACCTAAAACCATGCCCATGATGACGATATATAAGCGTTTATGCTGGAGAGCATGCTGCTCACTTTCCATATTTGCTTGTTCACGATTACGGAAACGATCAAAGAACTTTTCAACTTGGCTACGAAATACAATAGAGATACCTGTCAAGGTCAACATAAAGCCTAAGACCATGGTCAGCACAGCTTTATAATGCGTTGATTGACTTAAATAATGTTCTAAAATCCAAGAGGTGGCAAAAGATGCAGGAATACTTCCAAGTGCAAGCCAAAGTACAATTGGCCATACAATATTTAGTTTTTTAGCATGTACCATTGAACCGCAAAATTTAGAAATAGAGGCATATAACAGGTCTGTACCGATTGCAATATGAGGTTCAATTTTGAATAAACTAATCAAAATGGGGGTCATTAATGAGCCACCACCAACACCAGTGATTCCTACACAGAAACCAACCAAAACCCCAGCTAGAATAAATTCAACAGGACCAAACATAATCAATATGCCTAAATATGCAAAAACCAGCATATCTTATGCTTTTTTTAGATAACTCGTTGTGATGAATAGTGATTTACTTATGCAAAAAAAAGCTAAAGAATGTCGATAACGGTATAAAAACTGACTGAATTACACAGCCATGTTTCATTAATTTGCACTTATGAGTTCCTAGAGTAAATCTTAGTTTGATCAAAGTGACGTAAAATAATTAATTGAAAAGTAGAGTGATTTAAACATTCTCTATTTTGCTAAAATTTTATTTTTGTTAGGTTTTAATTGATTAACCCATGACACAAGTAGAAATGTAATCGGTGTTGCAAATAGCCACCAACTTACAAATCCTATAGCGTTTCCATATTCAAGACAAAGCAAATCGTAGTAGTGGTTGCGCAAATGTAGCCATATGTAGACCATAAACGCCTGCATTTAAGGTTGCTACTGGACTATTATTTCTTGTGTTGCCTAAAATTTTTCCAGCACCATTTAAGGTAATTTGTGTTTGATTTAAGGTAATGGAATGATATTCTAATAGGAGAATAAATATCAAATGAAAATGATTATTGTTAATATTAATAAATTGAAAATAAACTCGCAATCATTTAACTATCGTTAATCAAGATAGTTTTTAAATTAATTGGATAGCTTATTATGATTCGATGTAAAATCATTTTGTTAGAATCATTCAAATATTTCAGTGGGGCATTGGTCTTGTTAAAGCAAAAACTAAAAATTGGTATCGTGGTGGGAGAAGTTTCTGGAGATACTCTAGGAGTGAAACTCATGCGCAGTTTTCGCGAACAAGGAATTGATGCTGAATTTGAAGGTATTGGTGGTCCACAAATGATTGCTGAGGGTTTCCATAGTTATTATCCAATGGAAATTTTATCAGTAATGGGCATTGTGGAGGTTTTGAAAGATATAAAGAAGTTATTTGCTGTACGTGATGGTCTAGTTGAACGTTGGACTGAACATCCAGTGGATATTTTTATTGGAATTGATGCACCTGATTTCAATTTACGTCTTTCTAAAACAATAAAAGAAAAGAATTTACCAATTAAAACAGTTCAATACGTAAGTCCATCTGTTTGGGCATGGCGTCAAGGGCGGGTACATGGTATTAAACGTAGTATAGATTTAGTGTTGTGTTTATTCCCATTTGAAAAAACATTTTATGAAAATTACGATGTTCCAGCAGCTTTTGTTGGGCATCCACTAGCCAAACAATTAGCTTTAAAAAATCCAATTGTAGAAGCAAAACATCAGCTTGGCTTATCTGCACATGAAATGCACGTTGCTTTATTACCAGGAAGTCGAAGAGGTGAAATTGACAGACTATTGCCTTTATTAATTGGGGCTGCGGAAATACTACATAAGAAATATCCTGAACTAGAGTTTCTGATTCCAGCAATTAATGATGCTCGAAGACAACAAATTGAACATGGTATTCAAAATTTAGATGTAACTTTAAAATCAAAAATTTATATTTTAGAAAATACCGATGCTGAATCTAAAATAGGTCGTATGGTCATGAATGCGAGTGATATTGTCGCACTAGCATCGGGAACTGCGACGCTTGAAGCAATGTTATTACATCGCCCAATGGTGACTTTTTATAAGTTACATTGGTTAACTTATATGATTGCTAAGTTTCTCGTTAAGATTCCATACTACTCTTTACCTAATATCATTGCAGGTAAAAAAGTCATCCAAGAATTAATTCAAGCTGATGCAACACCAGAACACCTTGCTTCTGAAATTGAGAAATTAATGGATAATGAAACAGCACATATTCAGATGATGCAACATCTAAGCATGCACAAACAATTAATCTCAGGAGATACTGAAAATCCTGTTGATGCAATTCTGAATTGTTTAAAAACAAATTAAGTTAAAAAAGGTGGCATCTCAAATGCCACCTTATCATTTACGCTCTTAAAATCATTTCATAGCCTGTGTATTTACGAATATTGATGACACCAATATCAAGTAATAAATATTGCCCCTTAATGCCATGTAAAACACCACGAATTTTGGGTGTTTTATCCAAATTTAAGGACTTAATTTTTTCTGGATATTGTTCAACTGGGTAAATAAATTCTTTAGGCAATTCATGTTCTAAAAATTCAAGTTCTTCATTGAATTCTAAGTTTTGGCTAAACTCATCTCGAATCGTTTGAATTTTTGGTGCAAATTCTTCCAAAATCTGGTCACGTTGCTCAATTAAATTCAATGGTTCAGCTTCACCTTTAAGGAGCTTACGCCAATCCGTCTTATCGGCAATTTGTGTACCAAATAAAGTTTCTAAATGACCAGATAAGCGGCGTGAACCAACTTTTAAAATGGGTAAAGCTTGGGTTGCACCTTGATCTAACCATCGAGTTGGCATATTAACGATACGAGTAATTCCAATTTTTAGTGCGCTTGAATTAGCTAAATATACAATATGAGGTTGGAAACAAACCTTATGTGCAAATTCATCTTCACGACAAGTTCCAAGATGATAATGGCAAGTCTCAGGTTTCATAATACAAAGATCACATTCAGCTTTGGTCTTGAAGCACTTGAAACAGTGACCTTGTGAATATGATTTTGGAGTCTTTGCACCACACGAAGTACAAAAAATATTTCCAGTCCATTCAATTTCTAATTCTTGACCTAATACGAAGGGTAGATCAGTTTCTGAACGATCTAATATAAATTTATATTCAACATTTGCCTTGCTGGTTGGTTGATCAGTTACACTATGCGTTTTGAGCGCTGCGTGCATTTTGTGACAAATGCCTTGTAGTTCCATCAATAAACTCTCATCTTTCTCAATCAAGGGTTGCAGTTATGGCTGAACAAAATGTCATCACTTCTATGCTAGACGATTTATCTAAAGAACAGCCCATTCATACTGCACTTTGTATCGGTCAGCAAATTGATCAAAATGCTGAAATTCAATGGCATCATTTTAACGTAACTGACTTTTTAAATCTGCCATTTACACAACGTTATGATTTAGGTTTTGTATTATTTGATACAGAGCAAATGCAAAACATCACTGAAACACATAAAGCGCAGCTTTTAGTGAAGTTACGCGACTTAATGGCAAAAAGGATTGTTGTTGTTAGTAAACGAAACGATGAAAAGCTATTGCGTTCACTAGGTTTTACTCAACTTATTGATAAAACTACTCATGATAGTGATTTTGCTCTATGGCAATTCAATATTTTAACTTACAAACATGTTCCTGATTGGTTTAACTCTAAATTTTGGGCAAATCCAGAAAATTGGAATAAATTTCGTTGGTGATTTCTTAGAGTTTACTGCGGCTCTGAATAAGCCGCAGTTATAAAATAATAATAAACTGATGAAATGTTCTTGCAAATTTTAACACTTTAACTTTGTTTTCATGTTGAAAAGCAGCGTATGCTTTTCGAATAAATAATTCTAACTGGAATATAAAAACCATGACAGATTTGACAAATATCGTAGAGATTTTAGCGAAACAGGCCTTAGGCGGTCAGCAACAATCTTCACAAAATAGTGGTTTGGGTGGAATTCTTGGCTCTGTTTTAGGGCAACTTAGTGGTCAACAACAAAACAATCAAAATCAGCCGCAAAGTGGTTTAGGTGGAATCCTAGGTTCAGTTTTGGGTCAGTTAGGTAGTACGAATAACAATACATCTCAGACAAATAATAATACTAGTGGTAACACAGCACAAACATTACTTATAGCCGTACTGCCGTTGATTCTTGCTTGGATTCAAAAACAGGGGGGCTTACAAGGGGCATTAGATAAACTAAAAAGTACAGGTTTATCCAATCAGGTCTCTGTACACGACAAAAAAAGATAACTCATTGAAATAATGGCATAATACTTGTTTTCTGACGACGAATATGATGAC
>NZ_NHRP01000047.1:0-18424 GCF_002165385.1 Acinetobacter sp. WCHA39 | reverse complement strand
TCATGGTAAACACCTGTGTTGCCCCTAACAGCGTTGAGGGATAGTCTAAGCGTTTACACAGTTTTATTTACAGTCTCTAAACATATCGAAAGATAATATTCTTGAGTTAATTGAAAAGCTAAATGAATTTGCGAAATCTATTGAAATACAAGTCAATGTAAATCCTAAATATTAACTAATTTTACATATTATCTCCCCCTTACTTACAAAGTGGCGTTAGCTATCTTTCTTTTAGTAAGGGGCTTAAAAAATCATAATTAACTCAAATACTTAACCCCCTAACAATATAACTATCAAAGATAGCACTCTATCACCAAACTCGAAGACTTAGAATGTATCCAACTTTCTAAATCTTTTATACGTGATTAAAAACTTTTCCCATTAGAATAGATACTACCTCACCAAACCCAACTTATTCCAAATATCAGGCGTTAAAAATGTGGTGACCAATTTATTTAAATCAATATAACGCAAGGTACCTTGCAACTGCTGTCTGACCGCTGGATCTTTGACAATATCCTCACCCGCACTTTGCCCTAACTGTTGAAAAGCCTCTCCAACCGCTTGAATCCCCTCAGCCTGAATCACAGACTTAGTCTGTGTCGAACACTGATCCACAATCACACGCTGTAACACCTGTGCTAACTTCTGGTCCAACTGCGTTTTCTGCTCAGGTGTAACGCTACTAAAACCCTTTAAATCAGGATGCGCTGCCAAAGCGGTAAACGTCCATTGTAAAACTGTGGTTTTATCCGCTGCCGTCGTGGCTTTCACCAAACAATCACTCAGTTGATCAACGGTTGGCCCTGCGATTGCCACTTGGGTTGTTCCCAACACAGCCGCAGCCATGATTACAGAACGGCTCAAATGAGAAAATTTACGGCGAGATGAGGTATAAATAGTATGAGACATAAGCACAGTTCCAAAAAGCAATCAGTCTCTTTGTGTACCACGCACTATACAAATCATCTGTTATGACGCTGTAAATTGCATAAGTCCACGGACTTAAAGCTTTAGCAAAATCTAAAACCGAATTAACTTAGCCTTGCCCTTGATAATCCCAGTTTGCAGGAATATTTGGCTGCTTTGATACTTTGTTTAAGTCAATATTGAGATTTCGGCTACCCTTAAATGATTTCTCACCTGAATCCGATGCAGGCGATACATCCAAACTATAACGATAACGGAATTGCCAAAGCATCGGCTTAATTGGACGAATATCCAGACTCAAACTATCTTCATCATGGCATTTGCCTCTAGAACTTTCATAATCCTGTTCTGAGAAACACGCCCGAATCATACGATTAAAACTAAACGGATAATTTTCAATAAAACGATGTGTTTTGCCTGATTCCTTTAACTCGTAAAAGCTGGCACGTTCAATTCCTGCTCCACCACCCGAATACATTTCCGAAAAGGTATCAATCACTGCAATGGCATAACGATTTGGATCCATAGGAAATAGCTTAGGAAAAACATATTGCCCCGATCTTGCCATTTCATCCGCAGGAGATAATTGAATATGCCACTGTTGCAACAATTTAAATCCAGTGGTCGAGATGCCAAATTGAGCAACATTTCCATCTGACAATAACCATAAACTTTGGTCAGTAGCTTTTAAACTACGCCATTGCGCACGCTGCTGACATAAGTCTTTCACCTGTTCACATAGCTGTGTCTGTTCCGTTTGGCTGAGTTGCCCTTTTTTAAATTCTAAAATTTGCAACGGCGCAGCAATAATTGAAGTGCTAAAACAACTGAATGAAACCGTTAAAATCAGCCCACGTAAATGAATTTTATGATTCAGCATGATATTTCCTTAGGCTATTTTTATTGGCGTAACGCTTTATTTTACAACGGCTTCAATTTTATCGAGTTCCCATACTCCGCCCGCAGCAAGCCCTTTACACATGCCTGTCCACATATCTTTGGTATGTACAAATTTCTGACCATCCCAGACCCATTCATCACTCGACCAACAATCCCCTATACCACGACCTTTTTGTGAGCTACTGATTATCCCATCCCCAAAATCTGAGGCATGTTCGGTCACAAAAATTGCTTTTCCTGTTAAAGACTCATCCAGCACCCAAGCTCCATACCCCTCATTATATGCTCCACGCCAGCACAGAGTCGTTGCCAATACTTTTTTATTGCTTAATTTGTAGAGTTCAATCGACTGAGTTTTTACGCCATCACTCGTATAAACTCCCTCACAAAAACCATCTTGTTTGGGTGTAGGTTGTGCTGCCATCAATGATTTATACACTGACTGATACTGCTTATTATTAGGCTGTAGAGTTAAATAAGGTTTGCTGGCTGTTTTAACCTGTTTCACCAGCAATTTCGGTTGAGCCGCTAAAACTTTTGCTTCGTTTATTTTTCCTTTCCTGACCAATGCCCCTATTGTTCCAACACGTTTCTGAAAATCATCCATTTTTAATAAGCTTGCGGTCATGCCTGCATCCGAAATATTCCATTGCAGTCGGTTATTTTTAAATACGATATCTGCTTTTCCACTAGCCTGTTGCAACAATCCATTCACCTGTGTTGTGGTCAATCTACCCACAAGAGGGAATTCAGTGCCATCCACCAAGACAAGCCCTAAATCCTTGCCATTGATATAAAAATGAATATTTTTAAGCTGATTTTTAGGAATTTGAGGTTCGGTAAACCCATCACCCAAAGCAAACTCACCTGTGACTTGCTGAGCTTTGCCCGCCTGACGTGTTAATAGGATAGATGCTGGATAATCATCACTGGATTCATTGTGATAGCCTGCTGCTCGGCAGGTTCCTGTATTGCTACAGTATATTTCCCATTCCTGATGACTAAAGGAAATCCCTTTGATTTCTTGTGCGAAGCTAGTAGAACTGAGTGCCATAAAGCAGCAAACTGAAAGTATATTCTTCACTGGTATCATTCTGTATTACTCATATTTATTATCAAACTTGAAAACAGTTTAAAGGGCTGATCTACACTTGTCATATGTCATTTTATTGCAGAAGATATGAGCTTAAAGCAAACTGAGTTTGGTCAAATTTAAAATCATTTTGTGTAGGTTGCGGCATGCCAAATGCGACGCTTTATTTTCCGCATCTTTTAAAACAAAGTGTGGAATATGAATACGGCGGTTATCAAGATCCACTTAAATTACTAAAGATCGTACACCCTTCAAAACAAATCGCTTTCTTTAGTTATCAAATTCCTAAGCTGAAGAACAGAACACATGGCGTAGCCAAATATCAAGATGAAGACACGTTTAACTTTAGAGAAATCAAAGTCACCATTGATCAATCACAACAGCATTTGGTTGGAACAATTCTAAATTTTTACAATGCGACTCATTAATCAAATCATGGACACAAAAAAACCTGCTAGTGGCAGGTTTTTTATTGATAAAGAACTTAATCACTATCAAGAATGGATTCAAACGCTTTTAAACGTTTTCGAATCGATAACAGTTCAATAATCGTTTTCCATGAACTAACAAGATACTGGAAAGATGTCCCAACTTGTATAAAGACACCACGAATCTGATTAATTAAACCGAGTGTTAATAATCCCCCCGCAATTGCAGGAAATAAGACGACTAAACTATAGAGCACATCGAGTTGACCATACCATGAGGCGGTTAAATTAAAATACGTATAGTGAAAATATAATCGAAAATAGTTTTTACGAACACGTCCAAAAAGCTCTTTTAACGTTGCAGGTTGTGCACGATCAGCATGATCTTCACCATAAACTAATTCTTTACGGTATGCTGCTTCAACCTTTTGATTATTAAACTGTAGTCCTGGTAATTTAACACCTACCACCATGAGTAAAACTGTACCGAAGATTGCCCATGTAATGGCAGCCCAGACCAAAGAATATTGTAATTCTCCAACCAATGGAATCACAGGAACATGTTTTGAAAGCTGAAATAATAAGGGTAAAAAAGCAATCAGTGTCATCACAGACTTTACAAACTCAACCCCTAAATCTTCCACAATCGTAGCAAACCGCATGGTATCTTCCTGCACACGTTGCGCTGCCCCTTCTACATGACGTAACTGCTGCCAGTGTTCAGTATAATATTCATTCATTGCTGTCCGCCAACGGAATACATAATGACTGGTAAAAAAAGAATTTACGACGGCAAGAGTAATTGCAACCATTGCAATATATAGAAACACCATTGATTCTCTATATAAATCAGCAATATTCCCACCACCATTGGTCAACATTCTCTGAATCAAATCCCAGAATGGAACATACCAAGCATTGACAGCAACACTCACCTGTACTGCAAACCAGATATTAAACAGTATGAATGCAGATCCCAATATTGACCAGTTTTGCCACTTGTTATCAGAAAAAAACCGCCAGAATCCTGCAAACAACCCTGTAGTAACTATAAACCACAAATAGAACCAAAGTGATGAAGATTCCCAAAAACGGCTGACCCCGACCGAAAGTTCAGCATCAGCATAACCTTTAGGAAAACCAAGATATTCACCCCAACTATGACCACCTGTATACCAAAGCAGCATATTCAGGGCTAACCACACAACGACTGAAATAAAGAACAAGCGTGGATTAGGAAAAAAAGATTTAAACATCGCGTTTAACAATCCTTGTAGTGTTGCTATTGACGTTGGAACGTCATCCTATAATTTCAAACTTAAATTTGTCTGATAAAAAAGTTTAATGAATGGTAGTTATTTACCTGTTTTCTCAATTTTTTGATAGCTTTTTGTAGCGTATTTACAATTTGTTTAATAAACATCAACTGGATAGACGAACTTAAACATTATCGCTGTCTATCCTTAATTCAATATTTTGCAAAAACTATGGCTCAAGGCTACTCATTTTTAAAGCTAAATCCTGTTGATTTAAATCAACTTGCTTTGTTTTGCTTTTAATTACCCATTGAATATTGGCCAGTTTTTCTTTTGCAGCATCAACACCCGCTTGCATAGTCATTTCACGGCCTTTGATATCAAAGATATGCGCTTTTTCACGTAGATCAGGCTGAATGACAATATCTGCATTTTTCAATTCTTCTTCAGCCAAACGTCCTTGCATAATGTTGATATTTTGGTTGAATAGCCCCCAAACATTACTGGTTTCAGTATGAATAGGTTGTGCCAAAATATCCACTGCAATCACCACATCTGCGCCTAAATCCCGTGCAACCTGTACAGGCACAGGACTGACTAGGCCACCATCAACATATTCCACATTACGGATCTTGGTTGGTATAAACATACTTGGAATCGAAGCAGATGCACGTACTGCTTGGCCTGTATTACCATAATTGAATACAGTTTTGGTGCCGTCTTTTAATTCCGTTGCAACCACATACATCGGGATTTTTAACTTCTGTAAAGGAATGTTTTGGACTTGCTCATTCACATAGTCCTCAACTTTTTTACCATCAAAGAAACCTTTTAAACTGATATTCACTTCTCTTACATCGGTAGCCTTAAGCTTAAGCGCAATATCTCTCAACTCTGCAGCGGATTTACCACTTGCATAAATTGAACCTACAATACTGCCTGCACTTGTACCTACAATAAAATCAGGGCGAATACCTTGCTGTTCCAACACTTCAAGTACGCCGATATGAGCATATCCACGTGCCCCACCACTGCCGAGTACTAAGGCAACAACGGGTCTTTTTTCTTGTTGATTAATATGTGCAAAGGGCTGAACAACTGCTTGTACTTGGGCATCTTCAACTAAAGGTTTTAAATGCGAAGTCGTTTGACAACCCGCCAAAATCACCATTGAAAGTCCAAGCGTCAATAATTTAAGCTGTTTCATATGCTGTATTGCCATATCTACGTGGTTCTATCTTTTAATTTTAACGCCATTATTGGTGAAATGCTGTATCAATTTTTATGTATATATCCACAATATATTGATAAAAAGCCCCTCGAAAGGGGCTTTAATTTAGTGAAGTAAGCCTTTATAAATCCAATAACTTACCAGATATCAGAATCTACTTTTTTCTTTAACTCAGGATATTGATCAATCTTGAACTCTGGTTCCTTGATCCCTTTTTTAAGCTGAGAGGTATAATCTTTCAACAATATGCGTGCGATTGGTGTTAACAGCAGGATTGCCACAAGGTTAATGGTGGCCATCAAGCCCATTGAAAGGTCGGCCATTGACCAGATTAAAGGTACACTTGTGATCGCCCCGAAATAGACCATTGCCAATACCAGCAGGCGGAAAATGAACATGACCTTTGGGTTGTCATTAATGAACTGTACATTGCTTTCAGCATAGGCATAGTTACCAATAATTGAGGTAAAGGCAAACAGGAACAGGATAATGGCAAGGAAGCCTCCACCCCAACCACCAATTTGGCTCTCCAATGCTTTTTGGGTCAATGTCACGCCCTCAAAGCCAGCTTCATGATACAGACCAGACACCATGATGATGATCGCAGTACATGAACACACCACGAAAGTATCAACAAATACACCCAGCATTTGTACCAGCCCCTGATTCACAGGATGCTTCACATCAGAGGCAGCAGCAGCGTTTGGCGCTGAACCCATGCCTGCCTCGTTGGAGAACAAGCCACGCTTGATGCCCATCATCATTGCCATAGAAATCATCGCACCAAAGAAACCACCTGCTGCCGCATTAAACTGGAATGCTTCGGTGAAGATCAGTTTAAAAATCTCAGGCAACATCGGCAAGTTGGTTATCGCGATGTACAAGGCGACCATGATATAAAGCAATGCCATGAAAGGAACAATACCTTCGGCAACCCTGGCGATACGCTTGATCCCACCAAAGATGATCAATGCCGTCATAACCACCAATGCAATACCAACCCATGACACTTCAAAATTAAGACTACCACGACCCAATACAAAATTGGCTTTATCCCACCCCCATGCATGTGAGGTTGCCCCAATAATCGCATTTGCCTGCACGGCATTAAATACAAAGCCATAAGCCAGAATGAGTGACAGTGCAAAAACAATCCCCAGCCATTTTTGTTTTAAGCCCTGAGTAATATAGTACGCAGGTCCACCACGAAATTGCTTGTTTTGATGATCTCTCACTTTAAATAATTGAGCGAGTGATGATTCAACAAATGCAGAACTCATCCCAAGGAAAGCAGTCACCCACATCCAAAACACAGCACCAGGACCACCAATTGCGATTGCAATCGCTACACCCGCAACGTTACCAACACCAACACGGCTTGCCAAACCTGTTACGAAAGCCTGAAATGGAGTAATCCCATGTTCATCTTGCGCTTCTTTACGACTACCCTTCATCACACGGATACTGTGCAAGAATAAACGAAGCTGTACCGCACCCGTAGCTAATGTGTAAAACACCCCAACCGCAACCAACAATATGACCAAGAAATTCCAAAGCGGATCATTCAAGAATTGTACCCACGACATCAGCGTGGCATTTAATTGTTCATTCATCACTTATTCGCTTAAAAAATTACATGCACATCAAGTACATATACGATAACAATGGATGAATCAAAAAAGCCCCGCATGGGGCTTTTGATCCGACTTAGATAAAGAATTTCAAAATGAGTTGAATCACTGTCGCATTGATTAGATCGACGAAGAATGCACCACATAATGGAACAATCAAGAATGCTTTATGCGATGGGCCATACATGTTTGTGATCGCCTGCATGTTTGCAACAGCTGTTGGGGTTGCACCCATACCAAAACCACAGTGACCCGCTGCCAATACAGCTGCATCGTAGTTTTTACCCATTACACGGAACGTCACAAACGCAGCATAAAGTGCCATCGTCAATGTTTGCGCACCAAGAATCACAACTAGCGGGCCAGCCAAATCGGCTAACTGCCACAACTTTAATGACAACAATGCCATCGCTAAATAAAGTGACAAAGATGCATTACCAAACACATCAATTGCACGATCAAAAATATCAACTTTTAATACGCTTTCTAAAATATTACGCAGGATGACACCACCACCTAATGCCCATACAAAGGTTGGTAACTCAAACCATGTGCCTTTACTATAACCTGTCATAAACTCAGCAAATGCTAGACACGCCGCAAACATACCCAATGTGGTAATCGCATTATCGGCCGTAATTAAACGTACTTGATGTGGATTTTCAAATGGTGCGAGTTCATCAGGGTGTTGATCTAAATGGGTATCACGATTCTTAATCGCAGTGGATGATTGCTCTTGAGCAAGGCTGTAACGGTTGATTAATAGTTTTGCAAGTGGCCCACCAATGATGCCGCCGATAATCAAACCAAAAGTTGCACTTGCCATGCCTAGCGCTAATGCACCCTGAATTCCATGTTGGCTTTCAAGAATTTCACCCCATGCCCCTGCTGTACCGTGTCCACCTGTTAAAGTAATTGAGCCTGCAATCAATCCGACCAAAGGATCAATACCTAAAAGCTTTGCGAGGCTCATGCCGACAGCATTTTGAACCACGATAAACGAAGCAACACAGACCAGAAAAATAACCAGCCCAAGTCCACCTTCTTTCAACTTCATAAAATTGGCACTCAAACCAATTGAAGCAAAGAAAATCAGCATAAAACTCGTTTGTAATTGGCTACTAAAAACAATGCTATAACCCCACATTGAATGTACCAATAACGAAACAATAGCTGCAACCAAGCCACCAGCTACAGGTTCAGGAATATTGTAACGACGCAAGAAATCAATTTGATTGACAAGAAAACGCCCTAACAGCAGCACAATGACGGCTGAAATCAGGGTATAAAAACCATTAAAAGTAAATTCCATATCTTCTTCCGTTTATTTTATTAGTCTTTTAGACGGTTTTTCCATCGTATAGCTAATAAAATAGTAACTCTCAAAATGAGTGAAAACTCAATCAACTTAATAAAAAGCATACAGTTCTTTGTAAGAACTCAATCAAATAAAGTGATTGGTTTCCACGGATGATTACGTTTACAGGATTAGGCTAGAAGTTGTAGCGAGCCATTGCGCCTACACGGTTATCCTTACCTTTTAGACCATTAAAGGTTTTACGTTCGCCATAGATATATTCCAAACCAAACGTAATCGGAGTAACTGGTGAATACATGATGTTCCACCAACCTTGTTGTAAGGTTTTGTTCTGCGTTGTATCCGCAAATGCTTGTTGTGCAAACTGATTATTATCTTTTGCAAACATTGCACCATACGCTAAAGTACTACGCAATTTAGGGCTAACTTGATAAGTTGTACCAATGGTGAGTGCATCAAACTCATTCAGATTCAACTCAAAACTATTGGGATTTACATTAAAAGCACTATTGGTATAGAGCAAAAACTTACTATCACCTTTTACATGCGAATAATCGATCATCGCTTGTAAAGAATCAGTAAATTTATACTTAGTGCCTACCGCAATACCCCACCCTAGATCAGCATCATCAACTGTTAATTGATTATTATTCTTGTCGTAACTCGCTCTGCTACGCGCTTCTGTTACTAAAACACGGGCTGAAGCCGTAGCTTTGCCATCATCAAAATCATATTTTAACTTAGAGGTTAAAGCTGGCGCTCGGTTGTCGTCATTGCCTTTTTCTAAAGCAAGCATATAACTGGTGTCTGGATTAAATTTTCCGCTATAGCGAACCATCGGAGTACGATAAGTACCGATCCCTAAAGGAGAATTGAAATCAATCATTTCTGGCTGTAAATCTGTCGCCAAGAACGTAGATGTGGTTTGACCAAATAACCAATTGTTTAAAGTCATATACGCATGACGGATACGAATCGTATCGTTACTACTACCACCACGAAAATCAATTTCTAATTTCCCACCAACATCTGCTTCTTGAATGGGTGCTTTAAAATCTAGACCTAATCGCGTAACTGTTGCCGTACTATAAAAACGATCACTATTTTTTTCATTGCCTTCGAGATCAACTTTATTGATTCGGTTAAAAATAGCATCGCCGCCTTTTGCCTGATACGAGGCATCGCCACGTAAAAAACCGTATAGCTGTACTTGCGCACCCGAAGCAGAATTAAAACTCAAAGGCGATTTTTGAGCAGCCATCTGAGTATTAGATGAAATATTTTGAGTAGATACTGAAACAACAGTAGTAGATCGCTGGGTATCGTACTGCGGTACATTATTTTTTTGTTTTGACTGAGGAACATATTGTTCCAATAAAGCTCTTAATTCTTTTACTTCATCTCGAAGTTGTTGAATTTGTTCTTGTTCGCTAGCAGCCTGCGCATTGTTCATCATGAAGACAGCAATGGTAAACGCCAATCCCTGAACTATGAACGGCTTACGGATGAGAGGTAAACTCATGAGAAGCTCCTGTATTCGTGTATATTTCAACATTTTTCATAAGCATAAAATTGGGTAAATAAATATGCTTATCATAGAAAACTCCCCTCACCTTCTTGGTTAGAAAAGCCTAATCGATTTTTGAAAAGGGCGTATTATGCATAAATTTAGATTATTGTGTGTATTTTTTTATTCCAATCATCATAACGATTTCAGCGTGTATCAATAAATACTATTTCTATTTCATTGTGTTACAAATACATTTCTTTTTCACATAAAGATAACAAATTAAAAAATTTTATGGATAATCTCATCTCGTTAATCTTTACTCGACTATTTTTTAGTCAAATCTCAATCTACGACTAAAAATTCATCCTCAAATCTATCTTATTACTTTATAGTCTCATTACACGAGAAAGAGCCATAAGCTTAGGAACTTTAAGATGAACATGGAACAAATCCGTTATGTGGATGATGCGATTACAGCCCGTCATTCTGTACGTGCATTTTTAGATACACCTGTTGCAACAGAGACAATCAAGGATATTTTAAATGTTGCCGCTCGTGCGCCATCAGGTACAAACACTCAACCATGGAAAGTTTATGTGGTGACAGGCCAAAAACGCGCCGAGATGATTGAGCGAGTTTGTGCTGCTCAACAAGCACTTTTTCAACAACCAGAACTCGCTGAACAATATCAAGAAACTTTCGCCTACTACCCTGAAACATGGATTTCACCATTTATTGATCGTCGTCGTGAAAATGGTTGGGGACTGTATGGTTTGCTAGGTATTCAAAAAGGCGAAAAAGAAAAAATGGCGGCGCAACAATTGCGTAACTATCAATTGTTTGATGCGCCTGTCGCACTTTATTTTACAGTCAATAAAGCAATGGGAATTGGTTCAAAAATGGATATTTCCATGATGATCCAAAATGTAATGATTGCGGCAAAAGCACGTGGCTTAGATACGTGCCCACAAGCCGCATGGAATCATTTTCATCCCATCGTTTTAGAGGTATTAGATGCCCCAGAAGATGAAGAATTAGTATGTACCGTTGCCTTAGGTTATGCTGATCCTGATCATATCGTAAATACCTTCATTACTCCCCGCGAACCCGTTGAAAACTTTACAGTATTTTTAGACTAGTAAATTGTTTAAATAACAGTATCTCTACGCAGAGGTACTGTTTTGTAGCTGTTTTCCAACTTTTAAAATTGCAAACAAACCTGCGCTAGTAAACATTAACATCATAATGCCCATATTGAGGCTCGCTTTCCATAACAAGAAATTTAAAATCACACCACCTAATAAACCACATGCAAACTGCATACTTCCCATAATCGCACTCGCAGTCCTAGCACGCGCACCCTGCTTAGACATCGCCAAAGCCATTGCATTAGGACCAGTTAATCCAATGCCAGACACAACTAAAAAAAGACCAGACATTAATAACCACAATGGTGCAGTCGCCATCAGCCCCGCACTGATGACAACAACTGCTCCAAAGCATTGAATCGACCCACCCAATCGTAACCGCTGAAAAATACCCATTCGAGTATTTAAGTGCTTATTGATTGAGGACATCAACATAACTCCAGCGGCATTAAATGCAAATGCATAAGAAAACTGCTGCTGAGACAGTCCGTACTGACCCATAAAAACGGCTGAAGCAGAGCTGATATAACAAAATAATGCTGCGCCAGTTAAACAACCTGCAAACATTGGCAATCTGAAGCTGTCATCTTTTAGAATTGCAGCATAAAGTGTAGTGACTTGATAAGTTGATAATTTTAAACGGCGTTCAATAGCTAATGATTCTTTAAAGAAGAAATGTATACACAACCAGCAGATCACACCAATCATTGCTAGCGTCAAAAAAATAGCCTGCCATGGGAAAAAAGTCAGAATCCATGCACCAAACATCGGGGCTAGAATAGGCGCAAGCCCCATTACGATCATCATGCTTGAAAAGGCTTGAGCTGAACCTTGCATGTCTAAGCGATCACGTATAGCTGCTCTCGCAATTACAACACCAACACAACCACCTAAAGCCTGAAAAATTCGTGCAGCAATCAAAGCCCATTCATTTGTCGTAAACGCACAAGCCAAACTTGCAATCACATAAAGGCTAAGCCCAAAATATAAGGGAGGCTTGCGCCCAATACGATCACTCACAGGTCCATAAATTAATTGACCTATGGCTAAACCCAAAAAGTAAGCAGGTAATGTATTTGCAATCATTTGGGTACTTACCCCAAACTCATTTGCCATTTGGGGCAATGCGGGTAAATACATATCAATTGACAATGGACCGAGTGCTGTCAACAAAGCAAGTAACAAAATCCATGCTGTTGAATACTGACGCTGATTCGATTGTTCTACCTGCATAATCCTTTACTTTTCAAGTTTATTTATTTTTCTAAGCTTAGCATCCTCACCATATTTGTGCATAATATTAGAGTCTGCTGACACCTGAAAAAATGTTAACAGGCATGATCATAAATTGATTGCCGAATATAAAAGGACAACCATTGAATCCTTGGCTCGCACGTTTAAAACAAACCACCTATAACACCACGTTAATGTATAACGTGCGCATGCTGATTGCTTTCGCAGGAACAGCATTCGTTCCTTATCTTTTAAATTTTCAACTTGCGACGATTCCACTGACTTTAGGCGTTGTTGCGGCAGCAATTAGTGATATTGATGATCGCTTTTCTGTCCGTATTCAGAATCAGATTTATACCTATATTGGATTTTTTATCACAGCTGCATCAGTTCAATTGTTATTCCCCTACCCAATTATTTTTGCAGTTGGATTAATTGTTTCCTGTATTGGATGGATTTTATTAGGCTCTTTGGGGCGGCGTTATGCGACCATCGCTTACGGATGTTTAGTGATTTCTGTCTATACCATGCTCGGTGTACACTTATTTGAACAATGGTATTTACAACCAGCATTCTTAGTTTTGGGAGCCGCTTGGTATGGATTACTTTCAACAATCAGTTTCTTGCTGTTCCCTGTACGAAAAGTACAAGACCAACTTTATGCATCCTATAATGCTTTAGGTAGTTTTTTATTTGCTAAATCAAACTTATTTGATGTGGACATGACTCCATCCAGTTATCAACAAAGTATGATTGATATTGCATTAGAAAATGGCAAATTGGTGGCGATTTTTAATGATATGCGAATGTCACTGTTAACCCGCTTAAAAGGTGACCGCGGTCAGAAAGATACACGTCGCAGTCTACAATACTATTTCATCGCACAAGATATTCATGAACGTGCAGACTCCGCACATATTGATTATCAAAAGCTAGCGAAAGTATTTCAACACAGTGATATTTTATTCCGTTTTCAACGCATTCTCACGATTCAGGGTAAAGCCTGTCAGGATTTAGCCCAATCAATTTTAAGCCGTACCCCTTATGTGCATAACAAACGCTTTAAACACAGCTTTGAAAATTTAAGAGTTTCCTTAGAAAAATTAAGAGAAGATGGACTTTACGATCAAGTTCGCATCAATGCATTATTTGCACTCTATCAAAATCTTAAATCGATTGATGCACAATTACAGAATTTAGAAACAGAAAGAAATCTGAAATTAATCAATGCACAACAAGCAGAAAATCAACTAAAAGATGATGATTTAAAAGGTTGGAATGATATTCTAGTCCGTGTTAAACAACATTTAACCCCTGAGTCTGTGTTATTTCGCCATGCGGTTAGACTTTCAATCGTGTTGTTTATTGGTTATGTCTTTATTCAAGTAACCCATATTGCTTACGGTTACTGGATTTTGCTAACAGCATTGTTTGTTTGCCAACCTAACTTTAATGCTACCAAACGCCGCTTATATTTGCGAATTGTTGGAACCCTAATCGGTATTATCGTGGGGCTAACCATCATCTATTTTATTCCTTCGGTTGAAGGGCAACTGGTGATGTTAGTTCTTAGTGGCGTATTATTTTTAGAACTTCGAAGTAAACAGTATGCTCAAGCAACAGCTTTTATTACGATTCTCGCTTTAATTAACTTTAATCTAGATGGTTCTGCATTTGCGGCAGGTTTCCCACGCTTTATTGATACCTTGATCGGCTGTGCCTTGGCGTGGTTTGGGGTCAGTTTCATTTGGCCAGATTGGAAATTCCGCAGGCTACCTCGCTCGATCCAACGTTCTTTACAAGCCCAATGTACCTACTTAGCAGAAGTAATTGAGCAATATCACCAAGGTCGTAATAATGCATTAAATTATCGTGTAGTTCGGCGCGCTGCGCACAATACTGATGCAGAAGTTGCTTCTCTTATTTCCACACTTGCCACAGAACCCAATATTGAATCTACTCAGAAAACTTTGGCTTTTGAGTTTCTATGCTTAAGTCATACTTTTTTAAGTTATATCGCTGCACTTGGAGCTCATCGCGAACAAATTCAAGATCAAGAGGTTCTAGCCCTGCTCGATCAAGCATTAGATGATATTCAAGGTGCTCTGCTTAGAGATGAAGTCCCTGATTTATCTGCACAAAATATGATGCAAACCATACGTGAGCATTTAAATCGCAATGATGAAAACAATCAAAAATCTCTGATTATTTTACAGCAGCTTTCACTTATGCTTAGCATATTAACCCGTTTAAGTATGCTCAAACAAAGTCTCCGTCACGAACCGAACGAAGATGGCACTGAGTTTGCTTCTCTTTAATTTATCCGCCATTGGCATAATATCTTTGAGTGCCAATTGGTGTTAAACTTAACTTAGTTCTAAACTCATTTTTTAAACTATGACCGCCAAAACGCTATACGCTTATACGCTACAACCTGTTCCTTACGAAGTCTCTGAAGCTGAACAACGTCAAGCTCAACTGATGATTTGGCGTAGTACCAATAAATTCAGTAAAAAAGCATGGATGATTATGATTGCACTTGTGGTGCTTTCATTAGTTTCAGCAGGACTGATTAAGTATTATTCAACCTACTCAACTGTATTGTGTTGGGTTGTGATCATTGCTGTGATCCTTTTTTATCTTGTGAAAAAATTTGGTCTTGAGTGGTACGTTAAACGCAAAATGACAGAATTTCCGGTTCAAGAGATTAAAGGTCTCCGTTTAGGCGTACAACCCCATGGTATCGTGATGCGCCAGAAAGTTGGATTACAAGAAGGTACTGCGACCATTGGCTGGAAAGACATTTACGAATGGTACAACTCTCCAGAATTTATTTTAGTCAATTTCAAAGTAAAAACACCAAAAGGCGAACAACAACAAGGTGCTTACATCCTACCTAAGCGTATGGATTCTAAGAATTTCCCTTTTAACACGGTACGTAAACATTTAAATGAAGTTGTAGGCGCACCAAAGTCAATTTAACGCCTATGATTCTAAAAACCTCTCGAAATGAGAGGTTTTTTTTCAACCATATAAAAATAAATGAGAATCAAAATCAATATTACCTACAAAATCCATATTATGTTCGTATTCTTGAGTTATAATTTTTGACATAAATTTCATTATCTTTTCATTTTTGACCATGTCTAAAAAAGTCTTCTTCCAAATCCATTGGTTTTTAGGGATTACTGCAGGGCTTATACTTTCTTTAATGGGAGTAACCGGTGCAATTTATTCTTATGAACAGCAAATTTTAAAATGGCTCAACCAAGATAGCTATGTCGTTGAGGCTGCTCAAACACCAAAACTTAGCCCTGCCCAGTTATACCAACATTTCAATCAGCAACAACCCGAAATTGAAATTAACAGCATTACTATTGCTGCCGACCCAACAGCATCTTCTACCGTCAATATTAAAAAAGAAGGTGCGCGTCGTGGTTATAACATGATGGTCAATCCATATACAGCCGAAGTCTTACCTGACATTAAAGGTCGTGATACCTTACAATTTATTCAGCGTTTACATCGCAATTTAACCGTTGGAGAATTTGGAGCGCAAATCACAGGTGCTTCTACACTAATGCTGATTTTCTTTGTATTGAGTGGCATCTATCTACGCTTTCCAAAGAAACATAGCATTAAACAATGGCTGTTTATTAAGCCGAAACTGAAAGGTCGTAACTTTATTTGGGACCTACATGCAGTGGTAGGAACTTGGGTCGTTGTGTTTTACCTACTGTTTGCTTGCACTGGCTTATATTGGTCTTATGACTGGTGGCGTGCAGGTATGTTCAAGGTCATGGGCGTTGAACAGCCACAACGTAATCAACAAAATAATGAACATGGCAAAGATAAACAACCTAAGCTGACAAACGCACAGCTTAATACTATCTTGACGCAAACATGGACTGGGGTAAATGCCCAGATTGGTCGTGAATACTCAAGTTTAACCCTGAATATTCCCAAAAATGCGGATGCCAAAGTTGAACTCTCTTTTGTCGATGCCATTCCTCAACATGAACGTGCACGTAACCAAGCGATTTATAACTATCAAGACAATAAATTTGAAAAATTTGAACTGTATGAAGACAAGAAGCTCAATGAAAAAATCATGAGCAGCATGCTGCCTGTGCATCGCGGCAGCTTCTTTGGTTCGACTTATCAATTTATTGCCATGCTGGCATCATTGGCTATGCCTCTGTTCTTTGTAACGGGTTGGATGTTGTATCTAAAACGTCGCAAGCAGAAAAAGCTGACCCAAGCGGCACGTCAATCACTCAACGCACAGCAGGTTGATCCAAATGCCAAGCCTTGGCTGATCACTTATGCGACGCAAACAGGTGTAGCTGAACAATTGGCATGGCGTACTGCGACCAGCTTGCAGGAAGCGCAACAACCAACGACGGTTAAACCGGTTCAGCAACTGACTGAACAAGACCTACAACAAGCATCACAGGTTTTATTTGTAATCAGCACATATGGCACAGGTGAAGCACCTGATCTTGCAACAAGTTTTAGCAAAAAACTGATGCAACAAAAGCTAGAGTTAGCTCATATGCAATACGCAGTGCTTGCACTAGGATCAAGAGAATATCCTGACAGCTATTGCAGCTTTGGTTATGCCGTTGATGCATGGTTAAAACAATGCAAGGCACAACCATTATTTGACTTGATCGAAGTAGATAATTCCAATAGCAATGATATTCAACGTTGGAATCAAGCGCTTTCGGTGGTGACTAAGCATGAACTACATGCCATGAATATAGAGAAAGTGTTTGACCAGTGGACTCTCACTGAACGCAGATTGCTCAACCCTAATAGCTTAGGACAAGCAGCCTATAATATTGAACTTCGTTCCGTTTCTGATATAACTTGGCATGCTGGCGATATTGCAGAAATTCAGCCTGCCAATTGCTTAACCGACATTCAGGATTTCTTAATCAAGTATCAGATTCCAACACACAGTGTCGTTGAATCATTGAACCAAGAGATTGAACAGCTCCTGTGGAATAGAAACCTACGAGTTGAGATTCAGCCATTTAGTACACTTGAAGATTTACTTGAACAACTCCCCACCCTACCTACACGTGAATATTCGATTGCCAGTATTCCTTCGCAACAACTCCTAAGATTGGTGGTTCGTCAAAAACGTGATGAACAGAATCAACTTGGTCTTGGTTCAGGTTGGCTCACTGAATTTTCACCATTGCAACATAGCATTGCCCTGCGTATTCGGACCAATGAGTCCTTCCATCTGATTGACGATAACCGTCCAATTATCTGTATTGGTAATGGCACAGGCATTGCAGGCTTGATGAGTTTATTACAGCAACGTAATCGACAAAACTATACAGCCAATTGGCTGATCTTCGGTGAACGTCAACGCGAACATGATTTTTTTTATCAAGAAACCATTCAAGCGTGGTTGAATATGGGAAGCTTGCAACGTTTGGACCTCGCCTTCTCTCGTGATCAGGAACAACGCATCTATGTACAAGATATTTTGCGAAGCAATGCTGATGAACTGATCACATGGATTGATCAAGGTGCGGTGATTTATGTCTGCGGTAGTATCGAAGGCATGGCTTCAGGAGTCGATCAAGCATTGACAGATATTCTCAGCGAAGAAAAACTAGATGAATTAAGACAAGCTGGACGTTATCGTCGAGGAGGGTGTAAATAATTCTGTGTAAATACAGTTTTAAAAATACTTGGTTACACGCTCTTCAAACATGATACTAAAGCG